>CAYFRV010000022.1:0-20062 GCA_964345495.1 uncultured Bacteroidales bacterium
ATCAATTTGTGAGTCTGGAAGAGTTTTCTGATTATACCGGACTGCCGGTAGAGCTAGTTAAGGACCACATTATAGATTAAAAAAAGTGATTTTGCTGTTCTCCACTTAACGTTAACCAATTGCTCATTATTCTGTATTCTGTCGTTTAACAATGGATTTCCTATTTTTTGTCCCGGAAATCACAAAAATTCGGGACACTTTTTGTTCGTTAGAGCGTTTTATCAAATAATCATTTTTCACATACCTTACTTAAATATAACCGTTTTTCATATAAAATAATTGATTTTCATGTATAAATATTCCATAAGAGGTAAAATATCTTGAACTGAATAGTAGGTTTAAAATTTAAAGTGTCTCTTTTTAAAAGGAATTTTTTTTACCTCCTCCAAGTTTTTAAAGATTTTGTCTATGGTCTTATGAAACTCATCTATATCAATTCCCTCACCAAAAAATGCATCGAACAGCTCCTTCGTTTTAGCCTCCTTAAAATCGTGAAGCAATTGTTCTGCTTTTTCTATAAATTCTTGTTCATTCTTACATTTTTTAGAAAGTAAACCAAAATAAAGGGTTAAATTGTGATTAAACTGCTCTGCTTCAATCAGAGTAGCTTGATAAGTCTCGCTGGAAAGATAATCGGTGTCCATAATAATTTTTATTAGAGGTTAAACCAAAAATATGAATATTCTGAACTATTTGGTTTAAGATAAATCTCAGATTAATTATTTCAGCAATTTTTTATAATACCTGTTTCTCTGTTTAAACATCTTTTCAAAGTAATCAATTTTTTTGTCCCTGTAATCAAAGATTATCGGTGGATTTTTAGAACGCTGAATTCTTCCTATGTATTGAACTAATTTACCCTCAAATGCGAAGGGATAAACAATGAACAAACAATCAAGTTGGTCCAAATCCATCCCTTCTCCGAAATATTGACCGGTTGAGATAACAATCCTGAAATGACCCTGCTTGATCTGGGCGATTTTATTTTTTCTGCTCATTTCGCTGTCCTCACCATGTATGGTTATAGTTTCGAAATGCTCTTTAAGATATAAATTTAAAATTTCCACATGCGCTTTTCTTTCAGTGAGTACCAAAATGGTATTGAACCGGGATATGTTTTTTTGAATATCATTCAGGATCAAGTTATTTCGCTGGGTATCATAAATAAGAATTCTGGATATGGTTTCATAATTGTCTATCCGATAATCAAAAGGCGCATATAGATTTGTTTCTTTTATGGTGATTTCAGGTTTAACATTCTTTTCTTTAAGTTGCTCACGCTGTTCAACTTTGTGTAAAATATTTCCTATGTAAATAAAAATAAGCTTTTGATCGTTGTTCTTTCGTTTTGGGGTAGCTGTTAAACCATATAGATAATATGAATTGAACTTTACAATGGTTTCCCGAAAGGTTTTTGCCGGAACATGATGGCATTCATCGATAATAATGGTGCCGAATTTCTCGGTAATTGTATCTATGTTAGAACTTTTTGATAGGGTTTGAATCATCGCAACGGTTATACGTTCTCCAGGTTTAAATTTTTGCTTCCCAATCTGTCCGATCTCTTTTTTGGGAATTTTCAGGAATGATTGAATTCGTTCAATCCATTGATCAAAAAGTTGCTGGCGGTGAACGATAATTAAGGCAGGCTGACCTTTCTCGGTAATTATTTGTAGTCCGATTATTGTTTTACCGCTTCCGGGAGGTGAAACAATTACTCCAAAATCTTTATCCCGGGTTGACTCTAATGCCGTTTCCTGGATAGACGTCAATTCAATATCATTAGGAAAATTCACCTCATCTTGTTTGACTCTTTGATCAATGATTTTGAAAGGAATATTTTTCTTTTTGCAAAAACTAATCAAATCTATTGCAAAACCTCTTGGAATCATGATCTCCTCTTCGGATTCCTCAATCAGATTGAAGAATTTTTCAGTTTTGTAAGTGCTCTTCCCGAGATTCTTCTTTATCAGGTAATCGGAATTAAAAAAATTGAGTTGTTCCCGAATGAAAGCAATGAGCTCTCTGCTTAGCTGACGTTTCTTTAAAAATATCTGATTTTTTATAATTAATTCCAGTTCAACGGATTCACTGATTTTAAATGATGAAAATATTTTTTCCTGTGGCTTTTCCTCCAAAAGCCTTTCATAAATTTCTTTAAAACGCTGATTGGAAATTTTTTCAATATTTTCAAGGAAATCCCATTGATCATTGTATGGTTCCATACTTTGTGGTTCAAGGAACACTGAATTTTGATTCTTTACTGATTCTCCATGTAAAGGCAACGCGATTAAATTTCCGAAACCTTTGCCGGAATGAAAATTTTGATTAGGAAAAAGGCGGTCAAAACTTGGTTCTTTTTCAAAATGGGATACAATTCCGGCAATTCTTAAAAGCTCGAACATGATTTTTCTACTCTGTTCTGCTAGAACCGGGTACTCAAAAAATATCCATAAGTGTCCACCATTCCCGGAGCGAGACCTTTCAATGTAAGACGGTATTCCGTATTCTGAACAACAGTGATGAAGTTTTATAAGTGAATTTTTCCATTTCTCCTTATCAAAGTCCACAGCAATGAAATAAGAAGTATTGTCTTCAAGCAATGGATATATTCCGATTGTTTTCTTTCCTTCCAGATGGTCTCTTATTGCTCGTTTATCAAAAGGTAATAATTCCTTTTTGGGATAATCTTTGAAAGTTCCACCCTTTGCTTTATGTTGTTTGTAATCACTCCAATCTACATTATATGCCGGCATATAGCCGGAATGGCCATTTTTCTCCCATCTTACAGCATAGAAGTCATTTCTTCCCTTAAAAAGGGTAGCAAAGATATCTATTTTATTTTGTTGCAAGGTATATGGCATAGTATAATCTACCTCTGCTTTATTTTTCTCGTGATGCTCTATTATTTCTTAGCAATCAACTGATGCGCTTTATACCAATAGAAAAATGCTTCGGGATTCGATTTTTTCAACTTGTTTAATCTTGGCCATACAGGATTTTTTATAGTCCAATCCTTTATCTGCTGCGGATCATTGAATTTTTCTATTTCTTCTTTTTCATACTGGATAGCCTTTACAACATAAGCTACTTTCGATGCCAGTCCGATGGCTATATCCAAATGAAAAGGTTCTGAAAAAATAAAACGGGAAACCCTCTTAATACCATTTTGTAGTTCAGTAAAGTTACCATTACCACCAGCACCACGACTAACCAAACATAATGAAGTTTGAAAAATATCCTCGAGAACTTCTTTATATTTCAACTTTTCTTGTTCCCTATAATTTAATTCAGTTTCAGCAAATTTCCTAAAAGTGCTACTTATAACACCCATATCATCGGCCATATCAATCAGGTTCCCTACATCATATAATTGCTTCATAATTTCCATACTCATGCTATTTTGACCCTTAAAATATGGTATACCAGTTGTATTTGGGGCAAAAGCTGTGAGTTTATCACCCAAAATGTCATTATGCGAAGGAATTTTTACTTTTATTTCTTCATCATCTGCAACAATGAACTTTGATTTGATTGGGATTTCAATAATATGTTGATAATTAGGTTTTTCAAACAGAATATCAAGCAAGATATATTCTTCTGTTGAATGTGTTCTGTGAATGGGATTATAGTAAAATTTGTAATGAGCTTTCTTAATTTTTGATTCAGAAGTTCTATTCTGTAACTCAAAGCGTGTGAATTTTTGTTTCGCTAAAATATCTCTAAATTTTGCTTCTAAATTATCGGGTTCATTTTCTGTAATGATATCGATATCAATGGATAGCCTTTTTGAAGAGTCCATTAGTAGCATCAATGCAGTTCCCCCTTTAAAAACAAAATCTAATTTAACTTTAGCAAGTCCTTCCAGCAAGTATAATGCCCTTATTACTTTTTCAATTAGTATCTTGTCAGTATTTCTATTTTGAACCGAAAGCTCTTTTATCCATTTAATATCAAGTGTTTTATCATCTATCATGTTTCTATATTTTCTGACGTAGTAAAGATAACTGGCTTAAATAATCGATAAATTCTTCTTTCTTGCGTCTTCTGTTAGCATATCTTACCATCGTATCTTCTTTTATTGCATATTTTTCATAAGCTCCTTTAAAAATCCTGTCCCTCTCTTCACCCTGTTGAGCATTCAATATTAATCTATCACAAAATGCATCAACGAGTAATTTTTCAATAGTGGGAAAAGGGATTCCACTTATATTTTGTGTAGGTGCTTCAGAAACAAATGACTTAATGATCCAGGTTTCTTTTTCATCGGGTATGTATTTGTTTAGTATATTTTTATCCGGCTCCAGGAAAACTGAATATTTGTTTTTTTTCATAAAGTAAAAAATAGCCTCAGTGGCATCTTCCTCAACTTCAACTATTAAAAAGAATTTACCGGGCTGATGAAGCATAAATTCATTATATAAAGCCGTAGTCCACAAACAAAGTTCAGTAAAAGGGTATTGTTTTTTAATCTTCTTATTTAAGGTTTTTATTTTATTGGGTATGTTGGGAATATAAAAATATTTATTCCCGAGCATATATTTACCGCGCCCCACTCTTGTCAATATTCCCATCTGAACCAAATTATAAATCCTCCAATTTACGGTTGTCTCTTTTACATCAGGCTCAAAGGTTTGGTAGAAGGAAACAAGTTGTTTATTGGTAATGATTTGATTTTTATCAAACCAGACTTTTAATTCTGCAATATGTAATTTTCTTTTGTTAATAATCAAATTTTTAACAAATATACAAAAAAAAACTATAAATCGGCAGCAAATCCATTTTGCTGCCGATTTATAGTTTTTACTAAAATAATATAAACCCTTATTATATGATGTTTTTAAATATTTTTATAGTTATAACACTATATTAAGTATCCTTTTCAAAGAGGCATATTTTTTCTTTTAATTTTATCAGTCATTTTCTTTCTGTTTAAAACTAATGGGCATCTTCCACATGCAGAATTTTATCTTTTTTACCTGATCCCGGTCCAATCCCCCTCTTCTTTTTTAGGAATTGTTTCATAGTCAGGTTAAATTATTCCATTGAGTATTCTCCCATTCGCTTATGTAACCCTCATTGTTACACTCGGGACATAACCAGTGGATTTCAGAACTATTCTCAGTAATTTCACTTTTTATAATACCTTCGCAATGCTTTTCAAAACATCGAATACCAGTCGGATATAATTTATTATTAATATACCGGGTTGTTGAATCAACAATTAAACCAAGTTTTTAAACAGAGAACCTCTAAAATCATCTGCAAGCACCCATCGTCGGCCTCCCTAACGTGGAATGGCCGGCTCCGGGTACTTTTGCCGGGTTTAATGCAAACCCGCTGCCAGACATTTGTAATCTTTTTTCACGCTTCATGCTAAAAAATAATCGTTTTTCACGAAAAATAATTATTTTTCACGTATATTTGTTATAATCATTTTTCACAAAAACATATGGAATATAATCATTTTTCACAGGAAATAACCGTTTTTCACGGAAGAGTTGCACCGGAAAAAGCAAGAATTGCAGGTTATGGCGCTGTTATTGAGGCTTTGGGACTAGCTATGCCAATGCCTGAGAGGTTGGCTTTAGTAAGCTATAAAAACCGACAATACAAGGATAAACAATGGCAGGTTTTCACTTTCCGTCATTTGCCCGATGACATTTTATACAGTCAACTGGTTTTTGCTATCAAATATGAAGGCATTAATCTATTATTTTTTAAGAAACTGTTTCAGCAATTTATCGTCTTTGAGCCAAGGCAAAAAAGTTGTTGAAAATCTTATTTAATTGCTTTTTAGACGGCCTCGGTTTTTAGAAATTTTATTTTCTTTAAAAATAGCTATATAGGTACATTCAAACTATACCTGCATATCTAATTTTAATGAAGGTTTGTCTTAATTTTTTCTATATCATTCAGGATGTCCTATTGGCATAATTCCCAGCGGGGATTCTTTTTGTGGAAGGTTCAGCAATTTACTCACTTCCTCATCCTGAAAAGCTCCAACAAAAACGGTTCCCAGTTCGAGAGGTTCAGCCTGCAGGTAAATATTCTGGGCTATTGCACCAGTTTCAATATGAACATATCTTTGGGATCTGTCGCCATATTTATTGGCGGTTCGCTCATACACTCCTGTCATAACTATGCTTGCCGGGGCTTCCTGAATACAACTTTGCTCAAGTGCCGCAGATGACAGCTTTTTTCTAATCTCTCCACTGACTACTTTCCTGAGTTCATGGTTGCCTGGATGATACCAGTATACGCCTTCGTCCAGTCCTTCTACCTGGGAGACGATTAAATAAATTTCCATAGGATAAAGGGCTCCGGCGCTAGGTGCAGTGCGCTTGCCGCCCATCCATTCATCACCCTTCCATTGAGCAGGAGGCTGTTCCACTTTTTCTGTAATCCCCTGTGCTGCCCACAGGATTTGTCCAATATCAGATAAAGCAAGGGACTTTTGCGAAAATGCCCTTACTGAACGACGGTCTTCCAAAGTTTTTTCTACGGATATATCTCCCTTTAAATCTGGAGTTGGTAATGAGATTTTATTTCCCTCCTTTTTTTGTTGTTTCGGATTCTCTTGCGAGTTACACTGAGTCCCTGCCAACAGTCCAATCAATAACAGGATATTAAAGATCATTTTCATATTTCTTCTGATTTTAAGGGTTTAAGGAGTTACAAGATATAATTTATTTTTTTTAAAGTCTGAAAATTCTTTTTTAAAAGCTTTGTTGGAAATTTATTTAATTACTTTTTAGGCAGACCCAGATGCTTCTTTTATCATTCTTCCAGCCCCTTCAATTTTTTTTCATAAATCCTGTAATCATGTTCACTAAACAGAACAAACCGGATGGTCTTGACTTGCTGAAGATTTGGGATCATCCCCTTTATTGTTTTAAGCGCTATGTCAGTAGCTTCATCAAAAGGGTAGCCAAAAGCTCCTGTTGATATGGCCGGAAAAGCAACAGAATCGATTCCTTTTTCCTCTGCAATTTGAAGCGCATTCCGGTAGCAGTCGGCAAGGAGCTTGTTTTCGGGTTTGTCTGCTCCGTATACCGGTCCCAGGCAATGGATTACATAATCGTTTGGCAGATTGTGTCCTCCTGATATCACAGCCTGACCGGGCTGTATGGGTGCCATAGGCCGACATTCTTCTGCAAGACCAGGTCCTGCTGTGCTATGGATAGCACCTGCTACGCCGCCTCCTATTTCCAGGCGGGCATTGGCTGCATTGACTACAGCGGTCATATCGGGCTGGTTGGCTATATTGCCCTGAACCGCTTCTAACTTTACACGATCAATTTCTATTTGCATAACAAATAAGATTTATAAATTTTTACTCATGTCTAACAATAATACAAAATTTCAGATGATAAGGCAATAGTTGTTATTGTTTGATCTGTACCTGTTTAAAGATTCTTTTTATTTAATCAACGTTTATTTTCATTAACTTTGTATGAAAAATAAGCTATGCCAGATATTACAGAATTGAGCAATTTCCTGAAATCATTAGCAGATCCGACACGACTGAAGATTGTCGAATATCTTGCCCAGGCGAAAAACCCACGATGCGTGAACGCCATTGCAAAGCAGATTAATGTCAGCCAGTCTGCTACTTCACAACATCTAAGAATTCTCCGGCAGGCTAATCTTGTAAAAAATGCAAGACAGGGTTACCATATTCACTATGAAATTAATACCGACCAGGTGGATGCTACGCTTCGTCAGCTTCGTTCGCTCCTGGATAGATAAAATTGTTTTTTGTTTGTCTAATTATTTTACAAGGTTCCAATGCTTTCTTTTATTACAAAATCTAAACGATTCAATATGTTCATCCGTGGAATTTCGATTACCTGGAAATTTAATTCTGCATAAACCTGTTTTAACCACATGTATATCCTCTTGGATTCTTCAAAAGATTCAGGCCGTTGAGGATCATTAATAAAAATTTCAGGCCAGGGTGGACAGATAAACACCTTTGGATTGTAATACCGGGCATAGTCGTATAATCTATCCGGAACTGGTAAATTCCTGCTTTTAAGGTAGGCGATTATATCAGGTATGCCCCTGTCGTAAAATGAAGGTTGCCGGTTGATTGGTTCACCTAATTGTTTTTTCATCCTGCTCAGACATTCTTCAGCGAACCCTTTCATATCTTTCCAGGGCAACAGTCTGCCACCGTTATATTGTTGCTCGCTGATTACAATCCTGGAAACCTCAGGGAAACAGGTATATCCTCTATGTTGTAATTCTTTGATTAACGAGGATTTACCTGAACCGCTGCCTCCTGTGATTATATAACGATTTGAAGTATGATCCATAGAATTGAAAATATCAGGATTACTAGTATATTTGCCAAAATTGCACGATTAATATCTTTACTGTAAATGACTCTTTCCTTCTCCCCAATATAAGGCTTATCCACCAACATTCCCTGGTAATAGTGCGGGCCGCCAAAACGGCAATTTAATACTCCGGCCAGTGCCGCTTCGGGATATCCGGCATTTGGACTGCTATGCCGGTTGCCATATTGAAAAATAAACCGTAAGCTTCGCCTGCTCAGACCTGAGAATGCAATCAGAATGGCTGTTATTCTTGCAGGAATGAAATTCAATACATCATCAAGTTTTGCTGCAAAGTAACCAAAGTCTGCATACCGTTCATTTTTATAGCCTATCATTGAATCCAGGGTGTTGACCATCTTGTATACAAACATTAGAGGGATACCGCCTGTAAAATAAAAAAACAATGGAGCTATTACTCCATCGCTCAGGTTTTCGGAAAGTGTTTCCAATACAGCTACCCGAACCTGGTTTTTTGAAAGGCCGGAAGTATCCCTTCCCACAATTTCTGAAAGTTTATCCCGTCCAGGTTCAAGCCCTTGCTGATTAAGGGTTCTGTTTACTTTTACAGCTTCTGAAATCAGACTCCGGTTGGCCAGTCCAAAAAACACGAGGACAGAAACCACCGGAAAGTAAAGCCAGGATAGCTGACTAATCAGCTGTATAAAACCATAAAATGAAGCACCTGTAACTAAGATAAGCACCAGTGCTGCGTAAAACCCTTTGATCCGTCGACCACGGCCTTTATTAAATCTCTTTTCCATAAAGGCAATCGCTTTACCAAAAAAGGTTATGGGGTGCGGAAGCCATTTCGGGTCTCCTAAGAAGGCATCCAATAACAATCCTGTTACCAAAGGCGCTACCGAATAAACAAAATCATCCATTGGGCAATTCTTTTAAAACCTTGTCTAAAGCATCAATTAAAAGCTTATTATGTTCTGGTTTTTGCACCGCAAGTCTTATAAATCGTTCGTCCAGTCCACGAAAATTAGAAGCGTCTCTTATCAAAATCCCATATTGCTCCATTAGCATTTCTTTAAGCAGGGATGAGTAACTTCCATCCAATTTTACCAGGAAATAGTTGCATTCTGAGGGAGTTATCGCAATACGTTTCCCCATTTTTTTTAGCTGTTCCTGGAATGTTTCCGAACCATTTTTAACCTTTTTTATTTCAGGCATTAACAAATCATAATTATCCAAAATAAACATCCCGGCTTCAAGAGCAAGGGCATTAACTGTCCAGGGCATTTTCAGTTGTTCAAGCTTTTTGATAATATTTTCACTCCCCATCAAATACCCCAAACGCAATCCAGGTATAGCAAAGCTTTTGGTAAATGAACGGACGATAAGAAGATTCGAAAACTCGTCTATCAAGGGAACAGCAGACTGAAATTCAGCGCACAGCTCTCCATAAGCTTCATCAATAATAAAAAGGGTTTCAGGATTATTGAGAAGCATGCTCCGGATTGTTTCAGGATTGATAACTTTTCCATCCGGATTATTTGGATTGCCCAACCAAATCAACTTTCTATCAAAACACATTCTCTGCCACTCCTGCCTATTATCCAAAAATTCAACATTATGCCCATGGATACGGCAGGCATCTTCGTATTCAGCAAAGCAGGGCGTTACAATCGTTGAATTACTCCGGCTAAAGGCAAAGGCAGTCAGGTAGAATGCTTCGACCGATCCATTGGTGACCAGGCACTGACTGATATGAAGATTATACTTTTCAGCTATTTTCTCCTTTAAGCTTCCGGCGTCTGGCTCGGGATACTGAGCAATAGCCGGCAAACCGGTTTGCAGATGACTCAACAAAGGCTCCGGTGTCCCTTCAAACCATACATTTGAACTAAAATCCGCCACCAAATTCTTTTTATACCTGTAACCATCATTTCCGTGTCCGTGTATCATGCTTGCTTCATTAATGTTTGATAAATGTATTCCATATCAGTATGCTGTCTTACATGATGCGCCAGCCGGTCATATTGTGCCTGCTTAAACTCCTTATAATCAAAATTCACTGAAGAACTGAAACCATTTTCATCCAGCATTCGATTGATAACGGTTGTATTGTCAAGAATTCCATGAATGTATGTTCCCCAGGTTTTCTCATTCAGGAAACAGCCATCATCATATTTTCCTGTTATCTTGCAAAGCGTATCTCCTCCTTTGCGATGGGTCTCACCCATGTGAATTTCATAACCGCTGCATTTCGTATCGTCATGTCTGAAAAGAAATGTACACTGTTCGGTTGTTTTTTCCGGTGTCAAAACTGTTCTTACCGGCAATATGCCCAGTCCGGGTATCGATGTAATATCGCTCTCCACTCTTTCAGGATCAGCGATTTCTTCTCCCATAATCTGATAACCACCACAAATACCATACACAGCCTTACCGGAAGAATGGTGTTCAAGAATAGCTTTTGCCATGCCTCTTTTGCGTAAATATTGCAAATCAGAAATACTGTTCTTGGAGCCTGGAATTATCACTACATCAGCATCTGCTATGTCATTCGGCTCAGCAGCATAAAACAAATGCACACCGGGGGTTCGTTCAAGTACATTAAAATCAGTAAAGTTAGACATGTGACGCAACAGAACCACAGCAATATTAAGCTTGCCACTGACCGGTTTAGCCGTTTTTGTTTCAATCACCACTGAATCTTCCTGTTCAATATGAATATCTTTAAAATATGGAATTACGCTGACCACAGGAATTCCTGTCAATTCTTCCAGTTGTTTCTTTCCATCCTCAAACAAATTGGAATCGCCACGAAATTTATTGATTATTATCCCTTTGATAAGCTTTCTTTCCTCAGGGGGCAGGAGTTGAAGGGTGCCATAAACGCTCCCGAAAACACCGCCACGGTCAATATCTGCTATAAGAAAAGTGGAAGCCTGAGTTTCTAATGCAACACGCATATTGGTAATATCCCGGTCGCGTAAATTCAGTTCAGAAATACTCCCTGCCCCTTCAATAACAATGGGAGCATATTTTACAGATAAATTTCTGTAAGATTGCAGAATATGGTCAAATAATTCATTACGCCCGCCCGAGGTGAAATATTCAGAAGCTGATTGCATGCCGGCTGGTTTCCCATTCAAAACCACCTGCGCCTTCATATCATCATTCGGCTTCAGAAGTACTGGGTTCATGTCAGAAGAACAATGAATTTTGCATGCTTCAGCTTGTACAGCCTGTGCCCTCCCAATCTCCAGACCTTCTTTTGTGGCATAGCTATTCAGAGACATGTTTTGCGCTTTAAAGGGAGCCGGCATGTATCCATCCTGACGAAAAATCCGACAAAAAGCTGTGTTGACAATACTTTTGCCTACGTCAGAACCTGTTCCTACAAACATAACAGGTCGAATCAATTTCTTTTCATTCATTCCAATTTTATTTACAAGCTATCCGGAAATTCAGACGCAGATAAAAACTACTTACGGAATTTCCGGATAGCGATATACTCCTATTACTTACTCATTAATCTTTTGAGAACATACATCCTTTTTGTATATCCATCTTACCTCATCTCCCTTGCTTAACTCATTTTTAATGGCGAGTTTACCGGGGGATTCACCATTAATTTCATAGTACCACACCTTTTTACCTCTCTCACCTTTAACGCCATCCACTGATGAGACAAAAACATAGTCTCCTTTAGGGTGTGTATGAACTTCTGCTGCATATTGCAAAGCTTCGAGCGCTGTAAGTTTGTGAACAGATTTGATCTTCACGTTTTTTTCTGCTTTTGCACCGCCGAAATCAATCTTTACTGTAACATCCATTTCATATGAACTCTGGGCATATGAACCTGTGAAAAGTAAAGAAAGAAACATAATTATAAAAATTATTCTCGTGTTTTTCATAAGATTATTATTTAATTAAGTTATTGGTCATTTGGAGCCGCATTTATTAAAACTTATAAGAAATTGTTCCTTTAATTATCCGACCAGGCATGAAGTAACCGTCTTTTTCCGTGTAAATTTCATCCAGGAGGTTATACACTTGCACACCTACTTCATACTGTTCTTTAAACGTATAACTTCCGGAAAAATCAAAAACAACAAACTGAGGATGTTTTAGTACCTGTGCATCTTCCAGGCCGGTTCTCACATCATAATATCCCAGCCAGTTATTTTCATAGCGGCTTCCAATAAAACGGCTGTTCAGCCTAAGATTCAAACCGTTAAAATCACGAAATTCTATACCAAAATTTCCATTATTCTTCCGTACATAATGCATTTCCTCGTACTCTTCTCCTTCTTCCTTTACTTCTGATTCAAAGAGGTGTGTTAAGTTGGCATAAAACTTAAGGGAATAGTCGTAATTAGAAAGGGCACCAAAATCATAGGAGAATAAAACCTCTACCCCTTTCATCCTGGCTTTGCTGGAATTTTTAAAAGTAGTGTAATCCTGATTTGACTGGTCATACACAATCATATCATGGTGCCTGGAAGAAAACCAGGTAACATCTGTTGACAATCCTATGTTGCGATTGTTATATCCAATACCTGCATCAATAGTGCTCGAAGTTTCCGGTTTTATATCCGGATTTCCACGATAAACTGATGTTCCGTAAGCTGATGTGTACGAATAGTTGCCGGCTTTCTGAAAAGCATCAGGGGCAAGAAAAGCAGTTCCATAACTACTGTGGACTTTAAGATTACGTAGGAATTCATACTGTACGCCCATTTTGGGATTAAAATTATAATGCTCCTCTTTTCCTGTTTGATGGTCCATATAATCGGTATCGTAGAGTTTTAAGAAAATGTAATCAAAACGTCCGCCAGCAGAAACATCAAACTTATCATTAAAAAAGCTAAAATCAGTCTGAATAAATATACCTGTTGTCATATTCAAATAATCAGGGTTGTACGGAGCAATCTGGCTATTGGGATCATCCCATCGCTGAGCGCTATATTTCCTGGAGTGATTATCCACTCCGGCAATTACTTTATGCCCTTTCCACGTGAATGCATCCTGAACGATGAAACCGTATTGTTCATAGGACTTCTTTGTATCCACAAAATTGTCATCAGAAATTTCGTTATAGTATTCCATTTGCTGATTGCTATAGTAGGGAGCGAGTTTAAACGAATGCCTGCCTGTTTCTCCCTCCACATGAATACTTTGCGACCATCGAGTAATATTTTTTTGTCCATCACCGTATACTCCCCAGAATGTTCCATGCGAGTAGACATCATCTGCCATAAACATATTGGTATATGAATGAATTTCCCAGTTACTGTCTAATTTATAACCCACTCTCAGGTCTGAACCAGCTTTTTTATACGTTGTATTCTCGAAGGGCTCATTATGTGTATCATGACCAAGGATATTGGCTTCCTGCTTATTCAGGTCAAGCAGATTGTTAGAACCTGTATTATAATTCTCTCTTTGTCCTCCATAATGAGCAGAGAAATCAAAATTCCAGCCACTACCCAAAGAGCCACCGACGGTAGCATGAATTTTGCCGGTTTCAAAGCTACCATATTCGAGTCCTGCCGAACCACTAACAGGACCTTCGCTCCTGGGAGTTACAAAATTTACCACCCCAGCCATTGCACCGGATCCAAAGAATGATGAAAAGGGTCCTTTCATTACCTCGACCTGTTCTATATTCTCAGTTCCTATGGTGGACACATTTTCAGTTCCGGCAGGCAGGCCGTTAACCAGCATAACAGTGTATGATGTACTATGAGCCGACGGACTAAAACCGCGCATTCCAACCTGAGCTTTAAGAGAAGGATACTGAATTACGTCTACAGAGGAAGTTTTCTTTAACAAATCCGTGGCATTATCCGATGGAGTTTGTTTGACGTCATGTGAACCAATAACTTCCACCTTATGAGGTAAATCTGAGAAACTCCTTTCGGCTCTGTAAGCGGTAACAATAACCTCATCAAGATCAACCTTTCTCAATGAATCTTTCTTTTGAGAAAATGAAAAAGAAAATAAAAACAAAAACGCAACTAGAAATAAAACCTTCTTACAATTACAATTCATAATTAAAATTTTTTATGGTTTAACAATTAACTGTAAACCATAAACTTCCGGCATTGTCTTTGATTCATTCATCCCGGGCTGAAGATTAAATGACAATAATAACTGGATGGATAAACATCGCTTTTTTCCCGAAAGCTATGATCTACAAAAAACTGAATACTGGCAGGTCTTCTGGCTTGCCCGGCTTTATGATACCTTCCCATCCGGCCTTTCACCAGACAGTGGTTAATATTCATAAAGCAATATATTACAGGCTTACAGCTGCGGGAACAGCTCCGGTCTTTCCGGCAAAAAGCCGAATCACCGGATTCCCTTTTATCCCTATATATACATGATGTTGTCAGGAACCAGCATTCATCAATTTGAAAGAACTTTATTTACTTCACCTGTTCTATGCCAGGTAGATTATTTCTCTATATGATTATTTTTTACGCGTTTGTTTGATTCGACTTATTCTTCTCCTGTGCCAGAACATTGCCTGAAACCAAAAATACTACCGGCTTTTTCGACAAAGGATTGGTTTTTGTGATGACAACGGTATGATACACTTCCTCAATGATCTGATAATTTAATACATCTTCAGGACTTCCGGCTGTATGTACTTTTCCATTATTCATCATTACCAGGCTGTCGCAGTATTCACCGGCCAGGTTCAGGTCATGAATGATCATAAGTACTGTAAGACCTAATTCACAGTTTAGTCGTTGTATCAGATTTAATACCTGTGCCTGATGCGTGATATCCAGGTGAGAAGTTGGTTCATCCAGCAATAACAATTTCGGTTCCTGGGTTAAAGCTCTTGCAATGGCAGCAAGCTGTTTTTCCCCACCGCTTAGCTGATACATGTACTTATCCTTCAATCTGTATACATCAGTTAATTTTAGGTATTTATGTGCAATATCGTAATCTTCCTGAGTTTCAAAAAACTGAAATGTGCTCCTGTAGGGTAATCGTCCCATTAGCACGTAATCTTCAACTTTAATGCTCGCTTTTTCAATTTCCTGGGTAACTATGGCAATATTCTGTGCTCTTTTCTTCTGGCTCATATTGGTTAGGCTTTCCTCATTCAGAAGAACTGTCCCTTCTTTTATCTCCAGTTCACTTGTAATGCCTCTGAATAACGTGGTTTTTCCTGACCCATTAGGCCCTATAATACCTGTGAATCTGCCTTTTTCAACCCTGAACGAAATGTCAGAGATATTAAATTTATTACCGTAACCACATTTTAAATTCTCAACTTTCAGCATAATTTATTGAGATTATTATAATTTCAAATTCGTTCTGCTCAGTACAATTACAAAAATTGTCCCGCCGATAATACCAGTTATAACACCTATTGGCAATTCATTTGGAGCAATTATTGTACGGGCAACAAGATCTGAAAAAATCAGAAAAGCACCACCGCCAATAAAAGAGCTCAAAAGGAGCACGCGATAATCAGAACCCACCATAAGTCTCATTAAGTGAGGAATGATTAAACCCACAAAACCTATCACTCCGGCAACAGCCACGCACATTCCTGTTAACAGTGATGCCAGAATAAATAAGATGCGTATGGTCATCTCCGTATTTATACCCAGGTGTTTCGCTTTTGCCTGTCCCAACCGCAAAGCATTTAAGGGCTGTGCAAAAAGGTAAGCAATCCCCAGGCCTGCTATAGACATAATCAGTGTTGCCTGAATAAGTGCAAAATCAGGCTCATCCAGAGAACCCATTATCCAAAATATGATACCATGTAAATTTTCTGCTGTAGTTATTGCCATTAGCAGCATCATTGCTGAAGAGACAATAAAACTGATCATCACGCCTATAAGTAACATACTTTGGATATGTATTTTCCCGCTGCGGAGACTAAGGCTATAAACAAGGATAATTGTTATTAAAGCTCCGATAAACCCGGCTAATGGCAAAATATAACTGCCTAAAACACGATGTAAGCCAAGTACAATAACAATAGCCACACCCAACGCACCTCCGCCTGAGATCCCAAGCGTATAAGGTTCAACCAGGGGATTCCTGTAAATTCCCTGTAGTATAACTCCTGCAAGACTGAGGCATCCTCCAACTGATAACCCCAACAGAACACGCGGCAGTCTTATTTTATTCATGATCGGATATATAACTGAATCACCTTCATGACCAATAATCTGATGTAACTCAAAAACAGATACATTAATTTCACCATGTGTCAGTGAGATGACAATACCTGCTAACAGAACAAGCAATAATGCTCCCACAAAAAGTATCCAGGAGAGGTATTTTCTTCTTATTGTTTTAGTATTCAATGCCTTCACGAGCGGTTATTTTATTGTCGTATGGGTGCTTTATTTTTTTTACTTCACTCACATAATCAGCTATATCAATCATCGCCTTTGTGGCACCTCTGCCAGTAATTACCAATTCTGTATCTTCAGGTTTACTTTTGAGAAACTCCATCAGCATTTCTTCAGGCAGAAAGCCATCGCGAACCGAAACCACCGCTTCATCCATAATCACAAGGTCAAAATGTGCTTCTTTTACAAAATCGATCAGTTCCTGAAATTGCTTTTTCGTTAATTCAGCGTGCGTATCTTTTTCTATTTCTTTATCACAGAAAGGATGACCTTTTGCCACAGGGAATATTTTCGCTCCAAGCTTTTCAAGATTTTTGATTTCTGTGTATCCATATTTTTCAGGCCGTTTGTGGAAATAGGCATAGCATACCTTAAATTGATGGCCCAGTGCCCTTAAAGCCAAACCAGCTGCGGAGGTTGTTTTTCCTTTGCCATCGCCGGTATAAATATGTATAAGTCCTTTTTTCATGGGTTTATCTTTTATTTTTGATTATCAATTTTTTGGTAATATACTAAATTTATTATTTCCTCTGTAACATCGACAAACGAAACAGGCGTCGGGCTTGATGCTTTATCAGACTCAATGATAAAAATCTGCCCTTTTTTTGTTGCGCTTAAATTCTGATATTCTTCCCATATATCTTTCTCTTCCTTGCCAACCATTCCCATTGTTACAATAATAATTACATCAGGATTTTTAACTATCACGCTTTCTCTGGATATATTGCCACTGCTCAGCTCGCCTGCTATGTTTTTGCCATTTGCAAACCGGATATAATCATGCATAAAGGATTCCCCGGTTGCAGCATAAAGCGGATTTGCTCCTATTTCAATAAAAAACTTCTGTTTTTCACCTTCCGGAATATCAGCCTGCAAAGAATCCAGCCTACTTCTTTGTTTTTCAACTATAGCCACTGCTTCATTTTTTTTATTCACTAGCTCTCCAATTTTAATTATCTGATTGCAAATTTCATCAAATGATTTGGGCATATCCAGGTATTCGACCTTTATTCCTAATTTTCTGAGATTAATAATCACTTTTTCTTTAGTAAGTGTGCTCACCAATACAATATCGGGTTCCAATATTGCAATTTTTTCCACATTAACCTCTGTGGCGGAAGCCACCATTTTGCTGTTTTCAAGATTATCAGACGGACAATAAGAAGTATGACCCACTATATTGTCTTCCACGCCTAACAAGAGCAACTGTTTAGTTATTGAAGGAGTGAGTGAAACAATTTTAAGGGTTTCGTTTTCTTTATTACTGTTTTTTTTGTGTTCAGTCTGACCACAGGAGGCCAATATGACTGTAAGCATTATGACAGCATGTATTAAAAAGTTCTTTTTTCGCATTGAATTAAATTTTAGTTATTATTTGGCAAAAGAGACAAATACCAATGTTTGTCATCCTCTTTTACTCCATTAACAGTAAATTGAATTTTTCGGTCAAACAACGGTCCGTCATATACAAAAGTATGAAATTCACCATTCTCTGCGCAAGGGTCGATATCGGTCTTCAGAATTTCTTCCAGAAATCCTTTGTCCAGATTTTGTCCCAGCCATTCCTGTCCTAAACTATCTTTTCTAACCGATACAATAGTCGACTGAAAACCAGTATCTATAAATTCCTTCAAAAGATTTCCCGTCTCATCTTTCCAGAGAGGGAAATAAGGGATAATACCGAGTTCTCCGCACACACGTTCAATCCAGTCCCTGTGCGCCTGCAGATAGATATCCCCAAAAATGCCTCCTTCGACACCTTCATTTTTTAGTTGGTGTATAACGTTTTTGAAATTTGCTTCGTAATTTCCAAAACTCGTCTCTTTCTGGATAAGTGAAATGCCTATACGTTGCGCCTGCTCAACTATTAATTCGCAAGACAAGCCATGAGAACGGGAATTATATGTACCCTCCTCACACATGTTTACTAAATATGGAACCTTATAATCATTTTGCTGAAGCATACGGAACAGGGCTAACATACAATCTTTTCCACCGCTCCATGAAGCAAATAATTTCATCACTTTTGTTTTAAAAGGAAAAAAGCAGAAATTGGGTGTATCAATTTCCGAACTTTTTCCCGAAGTTCGAACAATCATTAGTATAGTTCTGGCAGGTCTTCTGGCTCACCTAACTTTTTGAGGCCTTCCCATCGGGCAGCAGCCGGATAGTGGCAAGGGATTTTCAAAAAGTACAAATAGGGCTTACAGCTGCGGGAACAGCTCCGGACTTTTCAGCATTTACCAAATCACCGGATTCCCATTTTAAGGATTTCTCAGCAAGGAGAAATTCCACCAAAACAATGCAAATATAAATGTTTTATTTTGCTCCCAAAAAATTTAGCAATAAAACTGCCATTTTTTGCGGGGTTTTGTTTTTATTCGGAAATTTATAAAACTGAATTGCCCTATAATTTAATATGAGTGAAAAGGAGTAAAAGGTTAATACAGTTAATACATTTGCAAACACTAAATAGGATTTATGTTTTTATGTTGAATAAGTCTCAGAATGGAAAAAAATGCTTTTATTTGAAGGTAAAACTATTATTCAATTCCATGAATTTTTCTGGTATTCAAATTTACTAAAATACTCCTGAATGAAAAGCAAAAAATTGTTGCCGATTACAGGGAAGTTCCCTCCAAGATTCCTGATTTTTTAACTGAGAAAGGAGTTAGTGTAGAACTAAAGACTTTAAAAACTGGCGATTATATTGTTAATAATGAATTTTTATTTGAGCGAAAAATCAGGGATGATTTTGCCATCTCAATTTTCCAGAACAGCTAGTTTTCGCAGTGTTCCCGCATGAAGAACTCCGATTATCATACTGTCCTGTTTATTGAGGGAAATCCTTATAAGACAAGTCACGATTAAAGCCGTAAGGCAATCTCTGGAGCTTTGTTATCCGTTTCCGTCTCCTGACAGATTCCTATTATCTTTTTATCCAATCCTTCTGATTCTGCTGATATGTTGATAATGGCAGGAAAACAGTTGTTACAAAATAATTGCCGGTATCTGAAGGTCATAAACCCAAAAGAATAAAGCGCAGATTGTTATATTTTCTTCAGGGATTGCCTTCTGTAGAACCTTCAATATCCAGCGCTTTACTGGAACATTTTGGTTCCCCGGAAAATGTGGTTTGGCTTCGGAAGAAGAATTGATGGAGATTGAAGGTTTGGGAGCAGCAAAGGCCCCTAGAATAAGGAAGTTTCTTTCGCAAAAATTGAGGTAAAGATTGAGATTCAATATTCCAATTAAAATAAATTCTCAGTACCACAATTTTCATTATTTTTGTTTGAAAAGATAACTTATGCAGGATATAGCAGAATTAACCAATTTTCTAAAATCATTATCCGACCCGACCCGGTTGAAAATAGT
>CAYFRV010000023.1:0-20046 GCA_964345495.1 uncultured Bacteroidales bacterium
AAGAAATCATTCAACTCATAGATATCGTTGGCAGTAAAATCACTTTCATTATTAAAATAAGCATCAATAGCGTTAAGCAACTCTTCATAAGAAATTTCTCCATCGTTATCTTGATCTACTGATTTAAATTTTTCAGGTATTTCAATGTCTCCCTCCATATCGGAATATTTACTGCTTCTCCAACCTGCAGAAACAGGCACCATATATAAATCATCGCGATTGACGGGAGTTAAATCCAGATTCATTTCATTCAGAACTTCTTCTTCAGACATTTCTACTCCATTTTCATCCACCATGGCTCCTTTAGGGGTATTGGATTCTTCATCCTTATAATCAGGAACTCCATCGCCATCGCTATCAATAGGGCAGCCAGTAGTGGTATCTACCGCGACACCTCTTGGATTATCCGGGCATTCATCGTATAAATCTAAAATACCATCACGATCCTGATCAGCAATTGCAGTGTAATCGAAATCATCACCAATATCAGCAACCATCAATTCCTCGACCCGCGTTTCAGATTCACTAAAAGGATCCCATCCGATAGTAAAATAGGAAAAATTAAGAATATCGTTCATGCTGTTTCCAATAACATCACCATCTCCATTTTTGTATGGAATACCATCAATGTTGTCAGACAAAGTATAATGAAAAGCATTTCCTACACGAATAGCCACTCTTTTACTTAAAGTGAAATCAAACCCTATATCAAAATTAAAGGCTGGTGAATTCTGACTAAAATCATCTATACCAAAAACGTTATTACTCCGCATATTAAAACCATAATCATAATTTCTTCTTACTATCTGATCATCCCAGTCATATTCCCCATTTGGTCCAACAATATCCGACTTAGGTTCATAAATCAACATTTCAACACCAACAGAAAGGAAAGGTCTTAATTTAGGCCGTTGGTCATAAAAATGGCCAAACCCATATT
Source organism: uncultured Bacteroidales bacterium (assembly GCA_964345495.1). GTDB lineage: Bacteria > Bacteroidota > Bacteroidia > Bacteroidales > UBA12077 > JAGXLC01. Next base: position 941 of record CAYFRV010000023.1, read on the forward strand.
CTGTATTTAGGCCCAAAGCAAAGATATCTGTTTGAAAATTTGTTATTCCATTATGTTTTTCAACGTCTTCAATTTCATGCATACTTCCACTGACACTTCCCCACATACCAAAAAGATTTACTCTGAAATTATGACCAGCATCCAGGTAATGATAAACATTTAGTTTTAGTGGTGGCATATCACCAATGCCTACCACATCGTTATCAAACTCTCCATAATAGCTAAAAATACCAGTTCCTACGCTAACAACAGGATAATACATTGGATTCTCCACTTCAACTTCCTTAAATAGCAAATCTTCATACCCTCCTGCTTCTTCATCCTCTTCCTGGGCAACCAGTGTCACTGCAGAAAAAAGAAATAACAGGATAACAAACGCTTTTGAAATATATTTAGGAACTCTTTGCATGATCTATTTATACCATTTGTGATTTGTAATCATTAAAGCCTCTTGTACGGTAATTCGGTCTCCACTGTTATAGGCAGCAACGAATGCGTCGTCAATAGATGTATTATTCCATATATGCACGCGATAGTCCCTGGCCTCTTTATAAATATTAAAAGAACCTACAGAATATTTTCGCCAGCCTTCATGAAGTTCAATCCGGACTTCCTTTTCGATATTGTATTTATCAAAATATGATTCCACATCTATAGGCCTGTGTCCTGCAGCTATTTGAACTCTATAGTAGACTCCTGATTGTGGCTCAAGTTTATTTGTCAATTCAGTATTCGACTCTAAGGCTTGCTGAGCTTCATCAGCCACCTCAATTTTAACTTTTCCACGATTCTTAGTGTAATCAATTTCCCGCTCTTCTGATTCCATAGCCATTTCTCTGGATTCTACCTTAAGACCTGTCTCACCACCTACAGATTGTATCTTTGATGATTTAACTATCTGTGCCAGATGCTCGGTGTCTGTATTTGTTAGATCTATATCTTTTTCAACAATAGCTACTTTACGTGTATTTTCATTTTCAATGTAAGAAAATTCACCATTTAGGTCAGGGCTGCCTTCTGTTCCATCTTTAGGTACTAAACGATATGATACTACAAAATGTGGCTCTGAAGGTAAATTCATCCATAAAAACTTTGCTACTTGGTTCTTAAAGGTAAAAATTGCATCCTTCGTTTCTTCTTTGACTGCAGTATAACCTTCAGGAACATTTTCCTGAATTTTAGCAAATTTCTTTTTATTGCCTTTGTGAACTAATAAATTGACAATATAACCTTCTTCTTCTCCTTCATAGGGATTCTGGCGTATACATTTTACTTCGGCCAAAGAGGTTGCTTGTCCTGGCTCTTCAACCATTGGCTTGAATTCACTGACATCCACAAGCATATTGGGGTCCAGATCAGGTGAAGGTTGGATATTTATCGCCTTTGAGTCAAGTGTCACTGATTTTCTTTGATTGTCCTGGATATAGTCGAAAGAACCTTGCAACTGGAAACTACCCTTTAATCTCTCATTGGCTTTTAATTTATATGAAAGCTTAACACTTTCATCTTCAGGCATTCTTAACCAAATAAATTTTACTTTCTGATCTTCAAATTTAAATTCTGCATTGTCTGCCTGTATAACTTCAGCTGTAATTCCGCCTGGTAACCTCTGTTGCAGTCTGGCAAAACTATTAAGTTCGGATTTTGATATCTCTATCCTGACAGTTATTTCTTCTCCTGCAGCTATCTCCGATGGTGCATCAATACGAATATCTGTATCACCCGGGAATAGTGTGTTAATGAGAAAAACACCAAGAAAATTTAGTAGCAAAAATAATTTATAAAACATAGATCACTTGGTTTTATCAATGCCTAAATATAAGCATTTTAAGAAATAATAACAAATTATCAACACCGTGTGTTAATAATTTGTTAAAATCTTTGTTTCTCAAACCCATCATTTTACTTGGATTTTAAAAATTAGGTCTTAGTATATAATTTGAATAAAATTTATCTATTATTTCAACTGCTTCTTCGGCGGTGTCCACCACCTCAAATATATCCAGATCTTCTTCTTTAATGTTTTCTTCTTCTAAAACAGCTTCTTTCAACCAATTTATAAGACCATTCCAATAATTACTCCCAACTAATACAATCGGAAACTCTCCTATCTTTTCGGTCTGAATAAGCGTTATAGCCTCAAAGAGTTCATCAAGTGTTCCAAATCCACCAGGTAAAACGATAAACCCCTGAGCGTATTTTACAAACATCACCTTACGAACAAAAAAATGTTCGAAATTAATAATCTTATCGGGATCAATAAATAGATTCGGACTCTGCTCAAAAGGGAGATCTATATTCACTCCTACTGATTTTCCTTCTCCTTTTTTTGCTCCCATATTGCCTGCTTCCATGATTCCCGGACCTCCACCTGTAATTACTCCGTATCCATGTTTAACCAACCTGTAGGCTATATCCTCAGCCAATTTAAAATATTTATTTCCCGGTTTAGTTCGTGCTGAACCAAATACTGAAACACACGGTCCGATTTTTGATAATTTTTCAAAACCGTGAACAAATTCTGAAAGAATCTTAAATATAGACCATGTATCGGCAGTCTGTGTTTCATTCCAGTTTCTGGGTTCAAAAGCATTCCTTATTTTATCTCCTGAATCATTCATATAGTTTACAAATTAAAACCAGTAAAAATATAAATTATAACTCTTCTTTCAAAAACCTTGCTGTATAACTCTCATCTTTTTGTATAATATCTTCCGGTTTTCCTGCAGCTACAACTTTTCCTCCGTCTTCTCCTCCCTCAGGCCCTATATCAATTATATAATCAGCCATTTTGATAACCTCCATATTATGTTCTATTACAATTACTGTATTACCTTTATCAACCAATGAATTCAGAACCCCCAACAGAACCTTAACATCTTCAAAATGTAAACCAGTTGTAGGTTCATCAAGGATAAAGAGTGTGTTTCCCGTGTTTTTCTTTGACAATTCGGACGCCAGCTTAACCCGCTGTGACTCCCCCCCTGACAAAGTAGTTGAAGGCTGACCAAGTGTAATATATCCTAATCCAACTTCTTGTAAAACTTTTAATTTATCACTTATAGAAGGAATCTGACTAAAAAAGTCAACAGCATAGTTAATAGTCATATCTAACACATCACTAATACTTTTTCCTTTGTATTTTACCTCTAATGTCTCTCTGTTATATCGACGGCCATTACATGCTTTGCAATGCACGTAGACATCTGGTAAGAAATTCATCTCTATGACTTCTACCCCTGCTCCTTTACAAACCTCACATCTTCCGCCTTTTACATTAAAAGAGAATCTTCCGGGCTTATACCCCCGAATTTTTGACTCTGGCGCTTGCGAAAATAAAGTTCTGATATCAGAGAACACCCCGGTATAAGTAGCTGGGTTTGAACGCGGACTTCTTCCCAACGGGGATTGATCCACATCAATAACTTTATTTATGTGTTCCAGACCTTCAATTTTATCGTAGGCTAAAGGTTCTTTGTATGACTTGTATATGTGCTTGCTCAATATTGGATATAACGTCTCGTTAATAAGTGAAGATTTTCCGCTGCCGGAGACTCCGGTGACGCAAATAAATTTTCCAAGAGGAAACTCCACCGAAACATCTTTTAAATTATGTCCTTTTGCACCAAATAATTGAATGGATTGTTTATAATGATTCCTCCTCTTTTTTGGAACTTCAATCTTTTTCTTTCCCCGGAGATAGTCGGCTGTAAGTGTATGCTGCTTTTGGATTTCTGCAGGTGTACCCTCTGCGACAACCTCACCTCCTTTAATGCCAGCATAAGGGCCCATATCTACAACGTGATCGGCAGAAAGGATCATTCCTTTATCGTGCTCCACTACCATAATGCTATTGCCATTATCCCTTAACTTCTTCAATGAATCTATCAGTCTCTTATTGTCTCGTTGATGTAAACCGATACTTGGTTCATCCAGGATGTATAATACATTCACCAACTCGGAACCAATCTGTGTAGCTAAACGAATTCGTTGGCTCTCCCCACCCGACAAACTCCGTGTTGTTCGATCAAGCGTCAAGTACTCCAGGCCCACTTCCAGTAAAAAGTTTAATCTGTTTCTGATCTCTTTTAGGACATCCTTGGCGATCATTTGCTGCTTTGTACTAAGCCTGTTTTCTATTCCGTCAAACCAACTTAGCAAATTTTTAAGGTCAATCCGGGAAAGTTCAGATATATTTTTACCATCAATTCTATAATATAAGGATTCTTTCTTCAATCTTGTTCCTTCACATTCAGGGCATGTAATTCGCTGAATATATTTTTCTGTCCAACGGGCTCCCCGTTTCTTATTTGTTTTATGGCTCTGAAGAATGTGATTTACCAGCCCATCAAATCTTAAACTATATTTTGCATTTCTTCCCAAAGGAGTAGAGTGCAATCTAAATTGCTGATCCGACCCATATAAAATAATATCTAAAGCTTCGGTGGGTATATCTTTGATTGGCGTAGTAAGCGAAAAATTATACTTTTTGGCAATAGCATCTAACTGCCAGAAAATCAATACATCTTTATATTTTCCAAGCGGTTCCAGACCACCATCTTCAATAGATAACGAATCATCAGGGATTACCATTTTCCTGTTAATATCTTCTACCGTTCCAAGTCCGTTACATCTCGGGCAAGCACCCTGTGGTGAATTAAAAGAAAAAGTGTGGGGGGCCGGTTCATTATAAGAAATACCTGAAGTAGGACACATCAATTTCCGGCTAAAATATCTTATGTTGCCACTTTCATAATCCATAATCATTAACACGCCATTACCTTCATCCAGTGCCTTTTTCACAGAATCTTTTAAGCGCTTATCTCCCTGATTGTCAACTGAAAGTTTATCAACTATCAATTCGATATCATGAATTTTATAGCGCTCAACCTTTAAACCCGGGGTAACTTCCTTCATTTGCCCATCGATACGCACATTCAGAAACCCTTTTTTTCTTAATTTCTCGAACAATTCTTTATAATGACCTTTTCTACCCTTGATCAAAGGTGAAAGCACAAGTATTTTTTGCCCGGAAAATTCCTCATTTATCAAATCAACAATCTGTTGATCTGTATATTTTACCATTTTCTCACCTGTGACATGAGAATAAGCTTCACCGGCACGGGCAAACAATAATCTTAAAAAATCATAAATTTCTGTTACTGTTCCAACAGTAGATCTCGGATTTTTATTGGTTGTTTTCTGTTGGATAGAAATCACCGGGCTCAACCCGGTAATCTTATCCACATCAGGGCGTTCCATCCCACCAATGAATTGCCGGGCATAAGCCGACATGGTTTCAATGTATCTCCGCTGGCCTTCAGCATATATGGTGTCGAATGCAAGAGAAGTTTTTCCACTCCCACTCAGTCCTGTTATCACTGTTAGGGAGTTTCTGGGGATTGAGAGGTCAATATTGGAAAGATTATGTACACGGGCTCCTAAAACAGATATCTTACTATCTTCTGATTTTATTATATGCTTTAACTTATTATTTTCTGTCAATGTTATATCAATTTTTTCAAATACTTTCGAACTAATTCTCTCCTACTCCATGTTCTTGTATAAGATTCTGATAGTTTCTGTACGAGTCGTTTTCCGGAATAGTTATTTTATAAGTTTTATTCTTAGCATTATGCAAAGAAGATCGTCTTAACCAGGGATTAAAATATTTAAACATCTTGTAATTTAATCCCAAATCTTTTGCATATTCGGAAAAATCCTTCACAGAAGAATCCAGTTCAATTTCCTTAGTTGGTACAGGGTAATACAAATCTTCTTCATCCACATGAAAACCATATTTTTCCGGGTTTTCCAAAATTAGCTTCACTGCCAATATTCTATAAACATATTTTCCTGTTTCCGTATTTGATAATAAATTATAGTAAGAATCGGCATTCTGAATATTTATTTGTTTTGCTAATCCACTTTTTCCCACATTAAAAGAAGCTGCCGCCAAAGTCCAGCTTCCGAATTTTTCATACGCCTCTTCAAAATACTCACACGCAGCTTTTGTCGATTTTTCAAGATTATACCTTTCATCTACTTCTCTATTAACCTCTAAACCATGATCTGTTGCTGTCCCTTTCATCAACTGCCAAAACCCGGTGGCCCCTGCCGGTGAAACCGCATGCGTCATATCACTCTCAATTAAAGGGATGTATTTAAAATCCTCGGGTATATTTTGCTCCGCTAATATCTTTTCAATTTTTGGGAAATATCGATTGGCTCTCTTAATATATAAAATACTATGAGACTGCCAATAAGTGTTAACCAACAACTCCCTGTCTAATGACTCCCGAACATCAAAATTTTCCATCGGAACTTTCTCTCCTGCAAAATACAATGTATCAGGAAGTTTCAACGAATGGATTTTATAATCTTTATTAAATTTATCGTAAAAATCAGGCGTTTCTCCTTTATCCTGCGAAAAACTTAATACAACTATCCCGGTTAAAATAATTATTAATGTAGATAAACCATAAATACAATAATTTTTCGCCACGCCTTTAATATATCCCATGATTTGTAATATTATAATTTAAGAACCACAAAAATATTGAAATTTGAATAATAAATAATAATTAAAATGAAATACTTACACCAGAAAAGAAACCAAAATAATAAGGAAATGTTTGATAAGAATTATCAGAGGAAAGAGATGTTATGTAATAATCAAAACTTGGTTCCATGAATAACTGTGCTTTTTCACTCACATCATATTTAAAACCAAGGCCAAATGTACCAGAATAACTAAGTTTGCGCAACTCCCTTGTAGAACCAATACGCTGGCTGGACTCAGCCTGTTCCATATAAATTCCTTCATTAACTAACAAATTAGCATTAACGCCGCCAATCATATTTATGTTAAATCTTTCATCAAGAAGACTGTATTCTATCATGAATGGCATTTTTACCATTTCAAACGTTTGATAAAGAGCTGGTTCAATAGTGAATTCAGGAGGAACGGAATTACCATGTGTAACATATTTTGGATTTTCATCGTTTCTCTCCCCCTGCATTAAACGATTCATACTGATTTGTCCAGGCCCTATTGAACTGGCTACTTTAATCACTGTATTCCCTCCGTCCATAGCATAAGAATCAGACTTTACCTCTACTCCATTAAGTGACTGTCCTAACTTTGCGTAATGTAGACCAGTTCGGATTGTCAGCTTATTTCCTATACTGTAGCCAACATTCATGCCACCTGAATAAGATAACATGCTTTTCTCTTTTGGCATGGCACTATTCGAAGTTTTCATCTTTGTAGACCTGTAAGACATAATTGGAGAAAAGCTACCACTTAAAGAGAATAAATTCTCTTGTGGACGGTTATTTTCCGGAGCTGCTTTATTTATGAATGAAAGTTCCCTGGTTTGAATCTTGCGCCTATTAAAAAAAGTTTGATTTTTCAATTCATTAAAACCAGTTTGCTTTGTGTTATCATTTAATGTTACATTCAGTGCCGTCATTTTAGACAAAGACTCCTGTTTCTGAAAATTAATATCTTCTTCTGCTGTTTCTGTAATCTGACTTTGAATATCCTGACCCGGTATTATGTTTTCTGGAGTTGAAATATCCGAGGTGGTTAACTGGTTATTCGCATTATAATTCCTCTCAGAGTTTTTCTCAACTTTTTTGTTTAAAAGAGAATTCTCCAGTTCCTCATTAAAATTCATTGAAGTAAGGTTCTTCTCAGAACCAGAAAAATAAGGAATTTCAAAAGCCAGAAAAGTTGCAAAACCAAGAAAAATTAACAAACCTGCCGCTACTTTGAAGAAAAAAAGCTGTCTTACTTTCTTTTCGTCAATAAGTTGTTGCTCAATATTTTCCCACACAGCATCATCAGGCACCTGAGCATAATCTTTCAGGCCTTTTCTAAAATAATTATCAATATGTTTGTTATTATCAAAATACATTATATCACCTTGCCTGTATTTTTAGTTTTATATTGTTTTCTAACTTTTTCTTTTAACAGTTCTCTGGCTCTTGACAAATTGGATTTCGAGGTACTTTCACCGATATTGAGCTTTTGACTAATTTCTTTGTGAGAGAATCCTTCAATAACGTAAAGGTTAAAAACTATACGATACTGATCAGACAACTCCTGCACCATTTTCATCAAATCTTTATAAGCCAGTTCTTCTAAAACATGTTCATAATTAATCTGCAGGCTATCCATATAATCTTCGTTGTCAATTGTTAAAGAACGAGTATTTTTACGAAATCGCTCTAAAGCCGTATTCACAACAATTTTCCTCATCCAACCTTCAAAAGAACCATTATGATTATATTGTTTAATATTTTTAAAAATTTTTATAAACCCTTCTTGTAATAAATCTTTCGCATCCTCCTCATTATTTGAGTATCTCAAACACACCCCATACAATCTGGCAGAAAAAAGCGTGTATAATTGCTTTTGCGATGCTTTATCCCCTTTTTGGCAAGCTTCTATTATGTTTGTAAGTTTGTTGTTCACAATGAGATAATTCTGGAATTATTACAAATTTACCCATTTTTTAAACAAACAAAAAGCTTACCAAAATATATTTATTTAATAATTAGATGCTATTTTTTTTGAAATAGTTGCGTGAAAAAAAAATATATGAACGCAACCATTTATAATTTTCTTACATCTTATATTAAGAAAGCTTAAAACATAGAAAAAAACTTTAATATGTTCTCAATATCACGAAACATTCAAAAGCATAAATTTAGTGCGAATAAAAGAAGCAATGGAGTTTTAATTATTTTTGTAATTATTGCTTTACTGTTCCTTTTGTCTGCAGCTTCATCTTCTTTCCCTAAAAAAATTTTTAATAAAAACACCCAGGCCCAAATTACAAATCGCTAAAACCCAGCACAACACAGATCAAAAAGAGGACGATATTCGTATCGCCCTCTTTTTTTATCCTACTAAATTTTAATGTTATTAGTATGACTAAATATGTATAACCTCATCATAGGCAGCAGCAGCGGCTTCCATTATGGCTTCTGACATAGTTGGGTGGGGATGAACTGATTTAATGAATTCATGTCCTGTAGCCTCAATCTTTTTACCTACGACAAGTTCACTAATCATTTCGGTAACAGAAGCTCCAACCATATGACCGCCAAGCAACTCCCCATATTTTGCATCAAAAATGAGTTTTACAAATCCATCTTTTTCTCCGGCAGCACTAGCTTTTCCAGAAGCAGTAAAAGGAAACTTACCGACTTTAATTTCATAGCCTGCCTCCTTAGCGGCTTTTTCAGTCATTCCCACAGAAGCAACTTCAGGTGTAGTATAGGTACAACCTGGCAGATTACTATAATCAATTGGATCGGGATCCTTTCCGGCAATTTTCTCAACACAAGCAATTCCTTCTGCTGAAGCAACGTGTGCCAATGCCGGGCCATGAACTATATCGCCTATAGCATAAACTCCCTCTAAATTGGTTTTATAAAATTCATCAACCTTAACCTTTCCATTTTCCATTTCAACACCTAAGTCTTCAAGACCAATATTTTCAAGGTTAGGAGTAACTCCAACAGCGGAAAGAACAATTTCGGCTTCCTTAGTTTCTTCACCTTTTTTCGTCTTAATAGTTGCTTTACACAAATCTCCGCTGGTATCTACAGATTCAACAGAAGCGTTGGTCATTACTTTAATCCCTGCTTTCTTAAACGATCTGTTCAACTGACGGGAAACCTCCTCGTCTTCAATGGGAACAACGCGTGGTAAGAACTCAACTAAAGTGACTTCTGTGCCAATAGAATTATAAAAATTAGCGAACTCACTTCCAATAGCTCCAGAACCCACAACAATCATTGACTCAGGTTGTTTTTCAAGGGTCATTGCTTCTCTGTATCCTATAATCTTTTCGCCATCCTGTTTGAGATTTGGAAGTTCTTTTGATCGTGCACCAGTAGCTAAAATTATATGTTGTGCCTGATACTTTTCTTTACTGTCATCTTCTTTTGTAACTTCCACAGTTTGCTTATCCAATAGCTTTCCAAAACCCTGAATATGATCAATTTTATTTTTTTTAAATAAATATTGTATTCCTTTGCTCATGCCATTAGCAACCTCCCGGCTCCGATTGATCATAGCTTCGAAGTCGGGTTTAACTTCTCCTTCTAACTTAATACCATAATCCTGGGCATGAGTCATGTGCGAGTAGACCTCTGCACTTTTTAAGAGTGCTTTAGTGGGAATACAGCCCCAGTTTAAGCAAACACCGCCAAGTTCAGCTTTCTCCACAACAGCTACCTTCATATCCAATTGTGATGCTCTGATGGCAGCAACATAGCCTCCTGGGCCGCTACCAATAATTATAAGATCGTAATTCATAATTTTTAATTTTTATTGTTCATTAATTTTAACTGAAATATTATACTTATTTATGTTCATTAACCAAATAATTTAGTTTATGTTTTAATAATTGAACTGATTTTCCAATTAAAAAAAACAAAACTAATATAAAAATAATCGAAGCTCCGGAAGGTATATCCATTTGATAAGAAACAATCAGCCCACTAAGAATTCCGGCAAATGCAATACCTATTGACCAAAATATAATATCTTTAAACGTTTTCGTAAACAAATTTGCTATTGATTGAGGAATAGTCAAAAGGGAAATCAATAAAATAATACCCACAACCTTAATATTGATGACAATTGAAAGCCCAACCAGGCCTATCAGAACGTATTTAATTAAATTTACCGGGAGGCCATTAGTGTGCGCATATTCCTCATCAAAGGAGATATATAAAATATTCCGAAAGAAGATTATAAAAAACATCACTACAATAAAGGCTAATAATGCCATAAACCAAATCTCTATCCGGGAAACCGTTAAAATACTACCAAATAAATAAGTCATCAGGTTAGGCGTATAACCGGGGGTCAGGAAAATAAAAATTATCCCTAGCGCCATACCAAAAGACCACCAGATACCTATTGCTGAGTCCTGCCTTAAACGGCCTTTAACAGAAAAATATTCTATACCGAGAGCAGAAAAAACACTAAATATTGCTGCACCTAACAGCGGATTAGCGCCCAAAAAATAAGCTATTCCTATACCTCCGAAGGATGAATGAGTAATTCCTCCGCTAAGGAAAACAAGCCTGTTTGAAACAATGTAGGTTCCTATAACTCCACATATAATACTAGCAAATAATGAAGCCCACAAAGCATTTGTTAAAAAATTGTAGCTTAATAACTCTGTTAAAAGATCTCCCATAATCAAGATTTATTGTGTTTTCCCAACACAGTATGCGGAACTTCTCCATGAGTAATCAACTGTATAGGGCAATTATAAGCTGAAAGTTGTTTTTCCGTAATAACATTTGATTTATGATAATGTACCACCCTGTTTACACAAGCAATTGTTTTTACATAAGGAGTTATAGTTCCCAAATCATGAGTTACCAGCAAAATAGCCATTTGTTCATTCAGCTCTCTCAATAACTCATACAATTCTCCTTCGAATTGATTATCCACAAAAGTATTTGGTTCATCTAATAACAACATCCGTGGATTAGAAATAATCGCCCTGCACAACAAAACCCGCTGCAACTCACCTCCGGACAATTCCCCAATGGTGTTTTTTTCTAAATGTGTTATACCCATTTGACTAAGCATCTTTTTTGCTTTTTCTTTCTCTTCACGCGTATAACCAGGCAACAATTTTTTTCTGTTCATTAATCCCGAAAGCACAACTTCCAGAACTGAAATTGGAAATTGCTTGTCAATCTTTTGAAACTGAGGTAAATAACCTATGCTCAATTTATCGCTTGTACTTTTTTCTGGAAAATATTGAATTTTACCACGATAAGGTTTAATAGCTCCAAGTAAAAGCTTTATCAGAGTGGTTTTTCCTCCGCCATTAGGGCCAATAACACCGATAAAATCATTGTCATAAATATCCAGGTTCACATCTTTTAATACAGGATCAGCTCCATAACCTGCATATAAGTCTTTTATTTCCACCAATTTTTCCATCTTACGGATTATTTCTGTTAATTTGGTCTGTTCTGAGCGGCTATTTTTTCTGTAATGTCTTTAATTGTTCGCACCCAATTTGAGTCAAGGGGATTAATCACTTCAAGTCTACCACCAATTTCCTCAGCCACAGTCTTTGCATTATCAGTATTGAACTGCTTCTGAATAAAGACGGTTCTAATCTGTTCTTTTCTTGCCAGATCGACTATTTCCTTAAGTTTTGAAGGAGTTGGCTCTTTTCCCTCAAACTCTATAGATATTTGATTTAAACCATAATCACGAGCGTAATAAGAAAGCGCCGGATGAAAAATCATAAAAGATTCCTTTTTCACATCTTTCAACTTTCTTTTTATGAATGAATCAAGAGTGTCAATATTGTTTAAAAAATTCCGATAATTTTCATTATAAAAAGATTCATGCTCAGGATCTATCTCTGTTAAACCTTCTTTAATAGCCTTCACCTGCTTTTTAACTGCTTTCGGGGAGGTCCATATATGCGGGTCAACGCCGGAACTGTGAGCATGATTATGATGAATCGCTTCTTTATCGGCTTGAATTAATTCTGTATATTTTGACTGATCTATAATTTTCATATCCGGATTGACAGAGGTAAACTTATCCATCCAAATCTTTTCAAAAGCCAGATGCCCAATTTTGATATAGGCAACAGAATTGGCTACTTCTTTCATCTTGCCGGGCGAAGGATCATAAGTAACGGGATTAGCACCGGGCGGGATCATAACATTGATTTTAAATTTTTCACCCGCAATTTGCTCTATAAAATACTTTTGCGGAGGAATGCTCACCGTGAGCATTAACCTTTGATCGGTCTCTGTACTATCACTTCTTTTTCCACAGGATTCAGCCATTATCAGAATTCCAAAAAATATAACGAATATCTTTAATCTGGACATATTTGTTTATTTAGAATCAATTAAAATAACAAAATTATAAGATTTTTTTACAAGGTATAAAATATCGGCATGATTTATCAATAAAAAAACAAACTATTCTTGTATCCGACAAAGACCAGAAGTCATTAAAAAATTAAAAATTAATTTATCTACTGTGAATTATTCATTCTAAAGCATAGCAAAAGAGCTCCGGTAAAACCGAAGCTCTTTTGAAATAAGATAGAAACATTGATTTTTACTGCTTTTCGTATATTTCCTTTAATTTTTCATTTAATTCTTCTCCACGTAAGTTCCTGGCAACAATTTTCCCTTCCTCGTCAATTAAAACATTAGAGGGAATAGACATTACACCATACTTTTGACTCACCTCACTATTCCATCCCTTTAAGTCCGAAACCTGGGGCCATGTAAGATTGTCCTTCTCAATAGCCCTTTCCCATGCTTTTTTATTTTTATCGAGCGAAACTCCATAAATTTCGAACCCTTGATCGTTATATTTCTTGTAGTTTTTTACAAGATTCGGATTTTCTTTTCGGCAAGGATTACACCATGAAGCCCAAAAGTCAAGCAAAACATAACCGTCTCCAACATAATCTGAAAATGTTAGCGATTCACCTTCAGGATTAGGCAATGTAAAATCAATGAATGGTTTTCCCACCTGCACTCTGCTCAATAAATCGCGTCTTTCTTTAAGCTTTTTTGCATATCTTGATTTTTTCACAACACTATCCATCGACTTATAAGTTGAATCTAACTCCTGAAATTTAATATAAGGCAGTAAATACCGTGAAGTCACGTACGGAGCTATCACAGAGCTTGTACGATCTTTTACAAATTTTTTTATGTATTCAATTTTATTATCCGCTACCGCCTGATACTCTTCTTCAATTTCAGCAGCACGATCATCTTTTCCTTCCTGTTTAGCGGTTTTATAATCATCATACAATTTATTTATCTCTCTGTCATACGCTCCAAGTTTCTTTTTAAATCCGGCAAAACTATTGTGTATCTCTGAGCCTTCAATATTTAAACTATTCAGGCTATCAACATGGCCATTAATTTGAATATCTGAATTTTCCAAAAACAATTTAAAAGCACCAATGGTATCTACTGTTATGACATACATTTCAGGACTTGTTACTTTACCACTGAAAGAAAACACCCCCTCTTCTGCTTTAATAGAGTCTACCGGATTCCATTTTCCATCATGTTTGTTCTTTAAAACTACCAAACCATCTTTTAAACCTTCTAATTCACCATTAATATCATAACCTTTTTCCTGCTGACAAGCGAAGAAAATCAATGGTGCAATAAGTAATAATAGTTTTCGTCTCATAATTCGTTTTTTAATAGTTAATATTTTCTCTTTCAAACCTAAACAAAGATGATAAATTATAAAAGCGTGTTTCGTGTTATTTTTTATAATATATATCAAGTAATTTTTTAGCAGCTTTAAATGAACTTATTTTTCCTTCTAATACATCATTTTCAAAATTGGGCATGCTCTCTTTTATAGCTTCTTTACGATAAAAATTGTCTTTCAATATTTGATTTATAGTCTCGTACATCCAGTATTTTGCCTGTTCACGCCTCTGTTTCAGAAAAAAACCATTCTTTTTTGTAGAATTTAAGAATTCATATATTGTCTCCCACACATTATCAATTCCTTCATTGAATAAAGCAGAGCATGTAATCACTTTGGGTGTCCAGCCGGACTCAGGAGGAGGAAAAAGATGAAGCGCCTTTTGGTACTCTTTTTGGGCCATATCGGCAGCATTTCTATTTTCGCCATCGGCCTTTGTAATGGCAATAGCATCAGCCATTTCCATAATACCCCTTTTTATACCCTGAAGTTCATCTCCGGCTCCGGCAAGCATCAATAGCAGAAAGAAATCTACCATTGAATGAACTGAAATACCGGATTGCCCTACTCCAACGGTCTCTATAAAAATGGTATCAAAACCTGCAGCCTCACATAACACAACTGTCTCCCGAGTTTTACGGGCAACTCCACCAAGCGTATCTCCAGAAGGAGAAGGCCGGATGAAAGCATTTTTATCGGCGGAAAGTTTTTCCATCCGGGTTTTATCACCCAAAATGCTTCCTCCGCTTCTTTCACTAGTAGGATCCACTGCAAGCACAGCGAGTTTTTTACCTGATTTTGTTATCTGTGTTCCTAATGATTCTATAAAAGTACTCTTCCCAACACCGGGAACTCCTGTAATTCCAATGCGCACAGAATTCCCCGAATGAGGCAAACACTTTTCTATAATTTCCTGCGCTAAGTCAGTATGCTCAGGTAACGAACTCTCTATCAAAGTAATGGCTTGCCCCAATATTGTCCGGTCGCCATTAATAATGCCATTAACATATTGATCAACCGAATAATTTGGCCGTTTTCTTCGTTTAAATTTACCGGCAGCTTCTTTATTAATTGAGGATGGTTGTTCAACTCCTTTATTAACGTGTAAAGCACTTTTATTTTCAGAATTTTTCTTTTTACTCATTTATATTTAAATTTCTTAATTGCCATCATAGTCAATACTTGTTTCTAATTCCTGAAAAAATCATTATTTCGTAACTTTTCCTTTAAACGTTAACCGAACAGTAGAATTTTCAGGATCATTCGAAATAAAATAAATTAGTTTTCTTTGATTCCCGCTTCTATTTCCAGTATTAAAAACAGCTTTAAATGAACCGCTTTCACCTGGGGAAATGACTGTATTTTCAGGCTCCACAGTTGTACAGCCACATGTGGCTCGAATTTTACGTATTTTTAAATCTCTTTTACCTGTATTCCTGAATTTAAAATTATGAACAATTTTTGTTTTCTGTTTCGCCGACCCAAAATCATAAACTGTTTTTTCAAATTCTACTTTTGGCGCATTTTTTCTTTCTTCAGGCGTAAGTTTTGAAAAATCCTCTACTATCTTCGCTGTAACTGTAAACCTATTTCTATTTACATTTTGTCCATTTACTTTTATTCTAAATCGATCAAAAATGAAGCCCCAATCATTAACTTTTTGCGGATCAATTTTTGCCCATATCCATCCTTCTTCTTCCGGTTTTAAAGATTCTGGTTTCGTTTTGGTTTCAAGATAATCCGGTACTCCGGCAAAGGAAATTTTCATAATATCATTGGATGTGTTGACTATCGGGAGCGAATCAATTTTTGGGGTTGTATGTTTAACCTTTACAAAAGACAGGTGATTCGACTTTAACCTTAAATCTCCCATCTTTGTAGGATACCGATCTTTTATTGTTTTTTCTTTGGCTTGAACATCCCCTTTTACTCTCAAAACGGTAATAGCTTCTACTCCATTTGTCCTTACAACTATACTTTTATTAAAAGTTCCCGGACGATTTGCGGGATTGAATATTACCCTCACGTAACCCTTTTTACCAGGCATCACAGGCTTTTCAGTATACTCAGGCGTTGTACAACCACAAGAAGCTTTTACTTCATTGATTACCAAAGGACTACCGCCTGTGTTAGTAAATTCAAACTTACAGGAAACTGTTCCTCCCTCTTCTTTTACTTTACCGAAATCATGAACTTCACTTTCAAATGCGATTTTAGCATTCTTTTCCTGTGAATTTACTGAGAAACTCACAAGAAATATCAATAGAGTTGTCAAGCTAAATATTCTAATCTTCATATTAAGAACTTATTTTAGTTTAGAATAAAATAAAACAAAAATATAATAAAATCATGTAATTTTCTGTATTTTTATTTCACCCAAAAAACAACAATACAAATAAATGACACTAAAGACAAAAGTTCAGGAACTATCAGAAAAATATTTTGAAGAAATTCTTCAAATACGAAGACATCTTCACCAATATCCTGAATTATCATTTAAAGAATATGAAACCAGCAATTTCATAAAAAATGAATTAAATAAAATTGGGCTGTTACACGAGACAATATTCAACACAGGAATAACAGGCGAATTAAAAGGCAACAAAAAAGGCGGCCCCGTAATTGCCTTACGTGCTGATATTGACGGATTACCTATTCAGGAAAAAAACGAAATTAGTTACAAATCAAAAAATGAAGGAATAATGCATGCATGCGGACATGATGTGCATGCAGCAGTATTAATCGGCACATTAAGAATTCTGAATGAACTAAGAGATGAATTTGCAGGTACTGTAAAATTTATATTTCAACCTGCAGAAGAAAAGTTACCGGGCGGAGCCAGTCATTTAATCGATGAGGGCGTTCTAAACAATCCCAAACCCGAACTAATCATAGGCCAACATGTCTATCCTGATCTCCCAACCGGGACCATAGGAATGAAGCCCGGTATGTACATGGCCTCCTCAGATGAAGTATTTTTGACAATTACAGGAAAAGGCGGACATGGCGCCATACCCCATAAAATAAACGACACAGTGCTTGCTGCTTCACAGATAATTTGCTCTCTGCATCAGGACATAAACAGATACGCACCGTCAAGTATTCCAACCGTACTGTCTTTTGGAAAAGTAATCGCAAATGGGGCTACAAATGTAATTCCGGACGAAGTTAATATTGACGGCACATTCAGAACAATGAACGAGTCATGGCGAGAAGAAGCTCACAGGCTTATAGAAAAAATAGCCAAATCTATAGCGGACTCTCTTAATACAAATTGTTTTGTGAATATAAA
This sequence comes from uncultured Bacteroidales bacterium, assembly GCA_964345495.1. GTDB lineage: Bacteria > Bacteroidota > Bacteroidia > Bacteroidales > UBA12077 > JAGXLC01. The sequence goes on from CAYFRV010000023.1 coordinate 18,499, forward strand.
AAAAGGTTACCCTGTTTTATATAATGACGAAGAATTAACAAAAAAGGCAATTGATCTGTCAAAAACTTTTTTAGGTGAAAATCAAATAAAAGAATTAGATATCCGCATGACTGCAGAAGATTTTGCATACTATACGCATAAACTCCCCGGCATCTTTTTTAGGCTGGGAACAGGAAATGATGCAAAAAAAACAAATGCACCCCTTCATTCATCAAATTTTAATATAGATGAAGATGCTTTAAAGACAGGAATGGGGAATTTATCCTGGTTAACAATCCAATTTCTAAGAGATTTAACTAAATAGAAAACTTTTATTTATAATGTTTCCAAATTATAACAATATGATAAATTTTCTTTTTGGTTCAATAAATTGAAAATATTTTTGTACCTGTAATTTAAGTTTAATCTTTAAAAATTTAATAAAAATGGCTTACGTAATTACTGAAGATTGTACTGCATGCGGTACATGTATAGACGAATGTCCGGTAGAAGCAATTTCCGAGGGTGAAATCTACAAAATAGACCCAGATCTTTGTACTGATTGTGGTGCATGCGCTGATGTATGCCCTGTAGACGCTATTCATCCGGAATAAATAAAATCAGTTTGAGCTTCTTTGCTCAATACAGGGAGTGATTTCACAATCAGATCAATCTAAGGATTTATGTAGAATAAATCACTTCAGGAAATCATAAAATAAAAAAGGGTCGCCGTTTGGCTACCCTTTTTTTTGTACAATCTATTTCCCGGTAGATTGATTCTCAACAATTCTTCCGAATTCTTTTTTTAAATCATTATATTTGCAGCAAAAAATGGCTTTATATCAATCAATCACAAAAAACGGGTCGAATTTATTCCGTTACCGCAGTTTTATTCCATTAATCTTATATCCCCTGGCTATCATAACAATTTTTGCAGAAAAAGATTCGATTGTAAGTGCGAATGAACTTACATTATCTTTCATTTGCATCGCAATTTCATTATTAGGATTGGTTGTTAGAGCTTTGGTAATTGGATATGTTCCCCCAAATACATCGGGCAGAAACAGAAATAACCAAAAAGCCAACACATTAAACAAAACGGGTATATACTCAATAGTTCGTCATCCGCTTTACCTTGGCAATTTTTTCATGTGGCTGGGAATAATTCTATATGTAGGCCATTTTTGGTTTGCCATTGCTTGCATATTACTTTTTTGGTTATACTACGAACGAATTATGCTGACTGAAGAAAAATTTCTAATTGAAAAATTTAGAGATAAATACCATGAATGGGCGCAAGAAACGCCTCCATTCATACCAAATTTAATGAAATGGAAGCGCCCTGCTTTATCCTTTTCACTAAAGAAAGTAATTAGAAGGGAACACCGGGGACTTGTGGCTGTTTTGATTTCAATGGGGGTAATACATGCGATTAAAACTTACGCAGTCCATGAAACATTCAACATCCATCCCTTTTGGCTTATCACCACAGTAGCATCTATTTGCTTATTTATATTTCTGCGAATATTGATTAAAACAACTAATTTACTCAAAACACCGGGAAGATAG
>CAYFRV010000024.1:0-4358 GCA_964345495.1 uncultured Bacteroidales bacterium
TTCAGATTTTGATAATAATCATACTGTTTTTACACAATATATATGTGCAAAAAACCCCATGAACTAAACAAGAGGGGTAAAGTTCCACGTGGAACAAATCAGTTGTTGATTTTTTCTTCTACAGCTTTTACATTATCCCGGACAATTTCCCCGGAAAGAATATCATTATATCGATCCCTGTTATTAAGGACTTCAATTGCCTCGTCTATTTGCTTGTCATCTTCTAAATTTGCCTGAATCGCTCCCGCCTGATAATAATAACGGGATGCAATTTCCTCTTTCATCAGTTGCTTTATTGATGTTTCAAACTCTTTAAGGTCTTTTTCCTTATTGTTAGACAATTTATTTTTTAACTCATTTATAGTTGACTCTGCCCGCGCGTAATATTTTTCCTTTTTAGCCGTTTCAATTAGTTTTTCAAGTTTTTCTTCACTTCTTGATGTATAATCCCAGTCTTTTTCAGAGAGGAAATTTTTAAAATCCTCAAATGTGTTTTCTGAAACATTAAAGTTTTGTACCGGCGGGATAGAATCATGTTCTAGTACAAACTTTGTGACGTAATCGAATATTAACCTGTTTGAAAGTAAACTTTGTTCAATTTTGCTGAGAGAAGCAGACGCTTTTACGATATCCGGGCGAATTCCTCCTCCGTCATAAACTTTTCGGCCATTTGAAGTGCGAAATTCTTTAATAAGTGAGTCCGGAATTTCACCAACGCTGCCGTCCTCATTTCTGTTTGAGTAATCTTTGGCCTGGATGCTTCTGCCACTTGGTATATAGTATTTTGCGGTAGTTACTTTCAGCTTTCCGTTATAGCTTAATGGTCTGGTTGTTTGAACTAATCCTTTTCCAAAAGAACGTTCACCAATAATCACGCCCCTGTCCATATCCTGTATCGCCCCGGCGACAATTTCCGAAGCAGATGCTGAAGCTCTGTCCAATAATATAACCAGAGGAATTTCTGTGTTTTCCGGTTCTGCTTCCGTTTTATATGTATTGTTCCATTTTTCTACTTTTCCTTTCGTGCTTACAATCGTTTCTCCTTTTGGAACAAACAGATTCGCTACTTTCACTGCTTCATCCATTAAGCCACCTGGATTGCTTCTAAGATCCAAAATAATTTTATTGAGTTCATTATTTTCTTCTAAATCGGTAAAAGCATCTCTGACTTCCTCGCTGCAGTTTTCTGTAAATTTTGAAAGGCGAATATAACCGGCACCTTTTTCTTTATCGATCATGCTGTAATAAGGAACACTGTTAATATGCACTTTCTGTCGTTTTACCGTCTTTTTTATAGGTTCTTCAAACCCCGGACGATCGATGACCAATTCGACTTTTGTTTCCGGCACGCCTTTTAAGTTATCACTGATTTTTTCCAATTCCCACCCTTTTATTGACTGGCCATCTATTTTTAATATCTTATCTGCCGTTTTCAGACCGGCCTTATCTGCAGGAAAATTTTTATAAGGCTGTGAGATTATTGCATAATCATCTTTTCTTTGAATAAGAGCTCCAATTCCTCCGTAATTCCCTGTGGTCATAAACTTAAAATCTTCCATGTCTTTTTCCGGAATATATTTGGTGTAGGGGTCCAGGCTTTCAAGCATCGATTCAATACTGGTTTCTACAAGCTTTTCCGGGTTTGTTTCATCGACATAAAACAGATTCAACTCCCTGAATAAAGTGTAATAGATATCCAGGCTCTTCGATATTTTGAAATCTTTTTCTTTTGTAAAACCAATTGCCGATAATATTCCAATAATTAAAACTATAGCAATAAATTTTTTCGATCTAATAATTGATTTCATAGTGCAGTCCTAGTTTATAATTTAATTTCTGTAACAAATATAACATTAATTAGTTGCCAATATTATAGTAAAGTTTGTTAAAATTTGTTTTGGCTTTTGTTTTGCTGCGTTTTTATGTTGTTCTGAATCCTTTTTAAAGCCGAAAGAATATCTGTCTCGATTTTTTTGTAAGGCAGATTTTCATTGTTCTGATAGATGAAGAATAAAATGAGCTGCTGCCCGGGTGGAATTAATGAATAGAAGGGTGATTTATTTAGACGAAAAATCTCTTTCAGTTTTCTTCTTATTTGATTTCTTTTAACTGCGCGTTTTATCTTTTTTTTGGGGACACTGAACCCTGCTTTTATTTGTGGGCTGACGGATTTACTTGTTTCCTGGTCTGTTGAAATTACCAGCCAGCATATTTTTACAGTGCCAAAGCGAACGACCTTTCCTTCACTTATAACTCTTTGGATCTTTTTTAAGCTTTTTAAGCGTTCTTCTTTTGGGAAATTTTGTTGCATTTTCAGATGAGCGTTTTTGATTATATTTCCCTTTTCAGTTGATTGTGTAATGGTAATCAAATTTCAAAAAACAAAAAAGGTTACCACTTTGCAACGTGGCAACCTTTTTATTTGGTCTATATCATCAATTGTTATTTGCTTTTGCTTTTTCCATTTATAAATTGTTCTATTGCCATCGTCATAGATGGAGCTTTTGATGTTGGTGCCTTCAGATCAATGCGTAATCCTGCATCTTTCACTGCTTTTGCTGTTTTAGTACCAAATGTTGCAATTTTGGTGTGATTTTGCTCAAAGTCAGGAAAATTTTCAAGCAATGATTTTATACCAGAAGGACTGTAAAAAACAAGCATGTCATAATTAACATCTGAAAGATCCGATAAATCGGAACAAACGGTTCTGTAAAAAATAGCTTTTGTGTATTTGATTTTGTTTTTATCCAGTTTTCTCGGTATTTCTTCTTTGTGGCTATCTGACAAAGGAAGCAAAAAGGTTTCTTTTTTATGTTTTTTAATGATCTCCATAAGGTCACTAAAAGTTCCATTGCCATAGAAGATCTTCCTTTTTCGATAAACGATATACTTTTGCAAATAGAAAGCAGTTGCTTCGCTACTGCAAAAATATTTCATTGTATCCGGCACACTGATACGGAGCTCTTCACACATTCTAAAAAAATGATCAATTGCAGTTCTGCTCTTAAAAATAATTGCAGAATGCTCAAGAATATCCACCCTGAATTTTCTAAATTCCTTGGAAGAGACTCCCTCCACGTGTATGAACGGCCTGAAATCCACCTGCAGGTCATACTTATCAACCAGGTCATAATAGGGAGATTTCTTGTTTTCCGGTTCCGGCTGAGAGACTAAAATTTTCTTGATTTCCATTATATTAATTACCCTTTAATTTGTGCAAATTTCTTGCGCGTTGCTTAGTTAAAACTTATTGGTAATCCATTCATAAAGAACTAAAAGAGGTAAAAATTCGAGAGCACAAAGGTACAAAATCATATACAATATTGAAACTTTATTCTTTATAAATATTTGTAATCCCCTTAAAATGTGTATTAAATATATAAATGCAAAAATCAAAATTCCTGCGTAAACAAAATACATTGTTAATTCTTCGAAAATGTATTGATTAATAATCACAAGAGGGAATAGGACGACACCGGCTATCTTTCTGTAAATATTGTAATTGTAGAAATATTCAGTAAAGATTTTTACCTTTTGAAAAACAGAACCAATAAATTGCTTGAAGAAGGCATTCCAAATATACCAAGTGATGAAGAACCCGGTAAATATTCCAAATAGTTTATAGTCAGCAGTTTCAATGAAAGGAAAAAAATACTCTGCTACCTGAAGCGTGAATAACCCCAAAACAACAAAATATATACCATTCAAAAAACTTGCTCCACGAATGGTTATTGAACTTTTTTCATTATATAATTCTTCAGCATAATTGATAAAATGAAAACTTTTGAAAAGTGTGTTGAAATACCTTTTAAAAAACAGTCGTGTCCATCCCAGCAAAAGAAAGAGGGCAATAATTAGGAAGCTGATCCAGTCCGTCCCTTCTTCCTGATGCAGATCCGGTTCCGGCATTTTGGGATCGGAAGGTTGTTCTGTTGATGCTCGCTGATCTTTCTGCAGGTTTTTGTAAACTATTGTTTTACCTGAATCCGGTTTTGTTTCAGGAATGTTATACATGAAGTTTATATATGCAGAATCCTTCTTTAACCTGGGCAGAATTGGAATTTCTGTAGCTCCTGTGATTTGATAGAGCACCGAAGTTGTATCCTGGACTTGTTCCGGTTTTTCAATAAAATCTTTTTGTATGCCAGGGGATTCTCTTCGATGTTTACTTATTTGTTCACTTTCTCTTTGACTTTGCGCTTCTTCAGCTTTGGTAAGTGAATCTAACCTTTCGGCTTCGGTTTGTTTGAGTTCATCCTGTCTGGTAGTATCTTTCTGCGTTTCCTGAAGAGACTTTAATGTGTCCTCCATTTGAGAGGTTGTATCCTGAAAAGACGTATCCTGAGAAATTGTGTCTT
>CAYFRV010000024.1:4458-6887 GCA_964345495.1 uncultured Bacteroidales bacterium
TCCTCCATTTGAGAGGTTGTATCCTGAAAAGACGTATCCTGAGAAATTGTGTCTTGTGAAATTGTGTCTTCAGGAATAGTATCCTGAGGAATTGTATCCTGAAATTCTTGATATAAAGTATAATAAAAGGTTTTAACTTCTCCCGGCATGGTAATGAAAATTGGTTTAAAACAAAATGCAAATATAATAAAGAAGAATGTTTAAATCTCAATAAGATTTTGGCACAACGATAAATTTGATGTTTTTTTATTCTCCCTGGGCTTTACTTTTTGACGGGAAAAGATAGGAAAACGCAATAAAAATTATAAGTGAGCTTGTTATACCAAAGATATTTGGGTCCAGATCAAACAGCAATTTTGTTTCAGTTTCAGTCAATATCAGGGTTGTTGCCCCTCCGATAAGCATAGCCCAGAATGCTGCGATGCTGCTGCTTCTTTTCCAAAATAAGGCTCCCAGAATAGGAATGAATAAACCGGACACCATAAACGCGTATGAATAGAGCATCAGATCAAGCACATTCTTCATTGTTAGTGCGAGTAATAGTGCTAAGCCGCCAATTATGAAAGTGAGAAGCTGAGAAATCCGAAGCACTTTTTGGGGTTTATTTTTAAAATCGAATATTTTATCAAGAATATCAGTTAGGACGTTACCGGAGGAAGCCATCAGGCAACTATCTGCTGTCGACATAATTGCTGAAAAATATGCTGACATCATCAAACCCATTAATCCTACTGGTAAAACCGAACGAAGCAAAAGCGGGAGTCCCATTTCTGAGTCAATACTGTCCAGGGTGCTATACCCAAGCTCTGCAAACATTCCGTTTTCGAGCGCTACACGTGAAAACAGACCAAGCAATACCCCCATCATAGCCATTAAAGGCCATTCAAATAATCCGGCATAAAACCAGGCCCGCTGAGCTTCTTTTTTGCTTCGGGTGGAGTAGATTCGCTGGTAAAGTGTCATCCCTACAAACCAAATGGGGATAATTGTAACCGCCCAATTCACTAATTCCTGCCAGCTCACATTTTGAAAGGAGAGGAATTCGGGTGGTAGTGTTTCTTTTATTGCGGATAACCCACCGATGGCATTATAACCCAGTGGAATACCTATTAAAATTAAACCACCCATTAAAATGATCCATTGTATGGTATCTGTATAAATAACAGCTTTAAGTCCACCCATTACAGTGTAGACAACTGCAATTACGCCCATAATAATAAGCGCTGTTTGTAAATTAAGGCCGATGAATGTTGCAGAAGCTAATTTTGCTCCGGCAAGAATTTGAGAGCTTGTAAAACCCATGTAGCCAATCGCTGAAATGATTCCCGCCAGGAGTGCGACTTTGGGGTTATAAAATTGCTCAAAAATTTGGGGAAACGTATATAAGGTGATTTTATCCGATAAGTTTCTCACCCGTGGAATTAAAAACACTGCACTTATCCATGCGCCAATTAAACCAGTAAATAACATCCAGGATCCGGCTATACCCATAAGGAAACCGAGTCCTCCCAACCCAATTGAAAAACCGCCTCCGACATCAGTGGCCACTACAGAAAGTCCCACATGCAGGCTTCCCATTTTTCGTCCCCCTACGTAGTAATCATCTGTATTTTTATTTTTACGGAGAAAATAATATCCAACACTCAACATCGTGATCATATAAAGGATGAAAATTGTTAAGTCAATAATGTGCATGATCTATAATTTTTTATGGGTTATTTAATTAAAACTTTATTATAATGAACATTTTCCTTTGTAGTCGTTTTTAATATATATGTTCCACGTGAAACATTCGTTATTCTGAATGAAACTTTTTGTTTTCCGGCTTTTGATATTTCTTTTTTTTGGATCAATGTTCCGTTTAAGTTATACAGTTCCAGAGTTGATACTCCAACAGGTTGATTGAAGTTGACAAAGAGAATGTTTTTTGTGGGATTTGGAAATATGTTTGGTTTGGTACTTTTTGCTGAAGGATCGAAATCGGCAACCATTGTATTTTTATCATAACCGAGAACGTATTCTTTAGATCTGGCTATACTGTCAGAAGAATTACGGGCTTCTACAATTACATATAGGCTGTCTGTATCTGTTTGTCCCTGGATGCTGTCTGTATAATAGCCTCCAAGAGGATTTAATTCTTGTTGATTTGGATAATTCTGAGTGCTCGTTCCCCAAAACATTTCAACTTTTTGAAGCGGTGAAGAGGATTCTATTTTAGCATATACAGCAATGTCCTCTCCTGGTTCAGGATATGCTGGTGAGAATGTAACTGTATCAATGAGTGGTTTTTCGTACTCTTCTTCAGAATCTCCCCATATTTCATTCACATATTCGGGGTGGTCGATAAATGGATTCCGGTTGTTTTGAATATCGTGAACAGCATTGTTTCGATCGAGTTCTTTGTCGGAAACCGGGTCGTTTTGGTGCCA
>CAYFRV010000024.1:6987-19743 GCA_964345495.1 uncultured Bacteroidales bacterium
GGTCTGTGTTCATTGGAGATGCATCATCAAACCAACTTTTTGGAAAGGAATGTTCTCTGTTGTAGCAAGAACCTTCGCCGGAATAATTTCCGCATTGGTCATCATTATTATAAAAATATACATACGGCAGATCACCATCCGGATTATCAGAGTACATATCCCATACCGTATCATTTTTGGCATCTGTGGTTTCGAAGTGTGTCCACAAGGAACTGTATGATTGAGAATTGTGGTTATTTATAATTTCGTGAAGTTCTGTTTTTAAGTTTTCACCAGAAAGTCCTTCTGCGCTATTGTAGTATCCATCCGGTACCTGGGCATGCAGAATCTGAGAAAACAGGAAAATTGTCGTAAATAATAGGTTGATTTTTAGCATGTTAATCGTTTTTAGCATTTTGAGATTATTCGCTCATTTATTATTGAAGCTCCGCCTAATTTATTATAAAAATAAATTTTAAATAGTATTGACCAAAAATAAAGGCTGTGAAGAAAATTAATATAAAAATATGTAAGAAATAAAATTTATTTTATAATTCAAAATAGAAATTTGGACCGGGTTGCTATTGTTTATTCCTTGAAAACGTCGCAAATCAAATCAAACAACTCTTTTATATAAAAAAATTCACACAGGGTTATAAGAAATTATCAACCTGTGTGAATTTTTTTGATGTAATTTTAAAAGTGTTTATTAATAATTAATCTGCACACCTAAATGTATTGTCTACTTAAGCAGAACTTTCTTATAATATATATCTGTCTTTGTATGAATTTTTAAGATGTATGTTCCACGTGAAACAGCCCTCAGATTTAATAATAATTCCTGCTTGTAGTTTCCTGTATATTGCTTTTTCTGAATCAGATTTCCGTTTATTGAATAGATGTCTATCCCCTTAACTTCTGTGGGTTGTTTAAATTCAACAGATAGCATACCACTTGATGGGTTGGGATATATCTTTGGTTCTCCTTTATCGTAGATTTTATCAAAAGTTGAGGTTTGTTCCGATGTATCACTCTTAATGGGATAACCGGTTATTTTTACATTATCTACCTTCCACCATGAACTGGTGCTGCCACCTGTGCCTGATGAAGTATAGTGAAAAGCGATATGTATTTTATCACCATCGATATCACTTAAATCGATTTCCCCGGAATAAGTCCAGGTTTGAGTATATTCTCCGGGCAGTTTGCAGGAGAGTGTATCCCATGTGGCTGAAACAGGAGATTCATTTTCATTAAAATCTGTTGAGTATTTGACTACAAGAGCAGGGTAGTATTCATCTGCATAATGAGTCCAGGTTTCGAAAGTCAGGATTTTCTCTTCATATTCATTTGGATTAAATGATGGTGTAATTAACCAGTCATCAGCGGCTTCATCGCTTCCATACGCATTTACTTCCATATATCCGTCTGTACACGACCAGTCTTCATTGCTCGCTAAATCTTTTATTATCCAGTCTTCCGGCGGACAATCCGTGAAATTTTCGGAAATAATATCATACGGATCAATATTTAAAACAGGGGTTGTGTTTGTTTCAGAAGAGTCGTCTGTGGCTGATATCTGGAAATATGTCCTGGTGTCGTTCTCCTTCACCGGAATACTGCTTGCAGAGATGTAATCATTTTCGTTATCTTCCATAGAAATAGTATTGTTAAGCTCCTCTGGATTAGCTCCCCATTTTAGCTCCACCGAAACAACCGTTCCCGTCATGTCTGTGATTGAGGCCTTTATGTCCACACTGTCGGGTTTTTCCAGGGAGTAGATAGTTTCAATGTTTCTGATGTTCGGCGGTGTATTCCCATTGAAATCGCCCCAAATATAATTGACGTATTCCTGGTGATCAATAAAAGGATTTCGATTTGACTGGATTGCATAAACACTGTCATTTCTTGCTATTTCTTTGTCGGAGACCGGATCGTTATTGTGCCATTCGATGAGCATATCAAGCGCCCAGACTTCAAAAGCCGGAAACTTTGTTCCATTCAGCACCGCATCAGCCTCTGGTGAATTTCCCGGCCATCCTGCCACAACATTTTCATATCGGGTAACCATATAAAAATAGGTTCTTGCAAAATCTCCCTTGTATTCATCAATGGGTTCAAATATGGTTCCGCTGTATCCCGGATAAGAGCAAGGTCCTTTTTTTGAGCCATTTTGCGAAGTCCAGTCAGGATTGTCTGTTTCCCCGTAAGGCGCGTTTGAGCGCCTTGTGTTCATGTAACTATCAACCGGGTAGAGATGGAAAAGATCTGTTTGCATTGGACTTTTACTGTCAAACCAGCTTTGAGGCATTGAATGTTCGCGGTTGTAACATTCTCCTTCTCCGCTGCTGCCTCCTGAACTGCATTGGTCATCTATAAATGTAAATTCGTATGGTGGGTCTCCATCCGGGTTGTCTGAATACATGTCCCACACTTTGCCATTGGGTTTTTTGTCTGTTTTTTGAAAATCCGTCCACAAATTATCGTAAGATCTGGGATGATGATCTTTTATGATCTCATGAAGTTGGCTTTTTAAAGTAGAATCGATTAAGCCTTCTGCTGTGCTGTAATACCCATCAGGTTCCTGGGCTGTAAGCATAAAGGACAGCATAAAAAAGATTGCAAATGAAAGTTTGATTTTTAGCATAAGACAGGAGTTTTAGGGTGTTAGTAGTTGTGATATATAAAAACTGGTAAGAATAGCTAGCTTTATAAATGAAACCCTCTTCCTCTGATTCTAGCTGAAAACCTAAGGATAAAACATGCCATATTTGCTGTCAAACAGAAGGGTTCCATAGATTTAATCATTTAAAATCTCGATATCAACATAAATATATTGTTGCAAATAAGAACGTTAACTAAAGTCCACTCAAATAAAAATCATTCTTGTTGTAAGAAATCATTTTTGGAAAATTTTTTTTGACTTCTTCTGTTGCAATATATAAAAAAATGAAATTATTTCGCTTTAACCGCATCAAATTTCTATTAGATAATTTTTTTCTTTATGTTCCACGTGAAACTTCCGTTTTTGGGTTACGAAATTTTGCCACAAGAAAATGTACAGCTGTGAGTTATACACAGTGATGATCTCAGGTAATCCTATTTTTCAGTCTTTCTTCTGTAACAACTACGGACTGCTTTAGAAGCCATTTAGTAATTGTACTGGAAATATCTTTGAAAATAAACAAGAAATTACAGAAAAATAGAAATTTAGTATATAATGATGTTTTTGTAAATCCGTATGATTCATCTATTTTTACACAAAAATATTTAGTTTAAATTCGATTAAAATTATTTTTTATGAGGGCATTAATTCAGAGGGTGAATTATTCAAAAGTAATTATTGATGAAAAAATTAAGTCGGAAATTGGTTCCGGGATGTTGATCCTTCTTGGTGTTGAGAATGATGATAATGAAGAAGATGCAGCCTGGCTCAGCAAGAAAGTTGCCGGCCTGAGAATTTTCGATGATGCTGATGGAGTTATGAATGTATCCGTAAAAGATACAGGTGGCGATGTTATGGTCATTAGTCAGTTTACACTTCACGCCAACACAAAGAAAGGAACCCGGCCTTCTTATATTCGGGCCGCTAAACCAGATATTTCTGTTCCTTTGTATAAAAGTTTTGTAAAGAATATGGAGGCTGAACTGGGGAAAGAAGTTGCAACGGGAGAGTTTGGCGCTTATATGAAGATTGATATGGAAAACGATGGCCCGGTTACTATAATGATTGATAGCAAAAATAAAAGTTTATAATATCTATGATCCAGAAGGCAAAGGAAACTAGCAAATATACTGCGCTGTTTATCACTGCATTTGCTTCTTTCATCACTCCTTTTCTGGGGTCTTCCATAACTGTTGCTTTGCCGGAAATCGGAGATCATTTTGGAATGGGAGCTGTTACGCTGAGCTGGGTTACTACTATTTATCTCCTTTCTGCGGCTGTGTTTCTTATTCCTTTTGGAAAGCTTGCCGATATTTTTGGAAGACGGAAAGTATTTATTTATGGAGTTGCGGTTGTTACCATATCTAGCTTGCTTGCCGTGTTTTCTCCTAACACCCGCGTTTTTATGTTTTTGCGTGTTTTACAGGGGTTTGGTAGTGCCATGATTTTTGGAACTGCAATTGCCATAATTACATCGGTGTTTCCCGGATCAGAGCGGGGAAAAGCAATGGGAATAAATGTTGCTTCCGTCTATATTGGTTTGACAATGGGTCCATTTGTCGGTGGCATATTAACAAATCAATTTGGTTGGGAAAGTATCTTTTTGGCGATTGTTCCATTGGGTTTTATCGTGACCTTTTTGAGTATTATCGGACTGAAGCAGGAGTGGGCCGAAGCAAAGGATGAGCGTTTTGACTGGCAGGGTTCTATCGTTTATGGAGCTTCGCTTTCTCTCTTCATGTATGGATTGTCAGTGATTCATGAATGGTTTGGATTGCTTTTCATTGTGGCTGGTGTTGTTGGCATGGTAATTTTTGTCAAGGTTGAAATCCGGAAACATTTCCCGGTTTTTAATATGAATTTGTTTTTAAAAAACCGCCTTTTTGCCTTTTCCAGTATTACTGCACTGATTAACTATAGCGCTACATTTGGGATTATGTTTTTGATGAGCTTGTTTTTGCAATACGTCAAGGGGATGAATCCCCAGGTTGCTGGCCAGATTTTGGCCATTCAGCCAGTTGTGATGGCAATTGTTTCACCTTTTGCAGGAAGACTTTCCGACAGAATTGACCCCGGAATAGTAGCCACCATTGGTTTGATTATTCTTACAATCGGACTTGCAACATTTACTACACTTGGAGAAGCGACTTCACTGGTATTTATTGGTTCTGTTCTGGCTTTTTATGGCTTTGGATATGCTTTGTTTTCTTCGCCTAATACGAATTCTATCATGAGTTCAGTGGAAAGAAAACACTATGGTATTGCCAGCGGAACGGTAGGAACAATGAGACTGATCGGGCAATTAGTAAGCATGGGGGTTGTTATGTTGATTTTTTCATTAATTATTGGAGAAGTTGAAATCACAGAAAACAATCAGAAGGAATTTATCGAAAGCGCTCGTATTAGTTTTATTATTTTTGCAGTATTTGGCGTTTTGGGAACGATTTTGTCTGCTATGCGAATTCAATCCGAAAAATTCCGAATATTTAAAAGAAATTCTTAATTTTGAATAAAAAATGACATTAGAAGAAGCTCAGGAGAAAGTTAATCACTGGATTGAAAAATATGGAGTTCGTTATTTTGATGAATTAACGAATTTAGCCATTCTGACCGAGGAAGTCGGTGAACTTGCCCGGGTAATGAGCAGAAAATACGGCGATCAATCTTTTAAAGAAACAGATAGCCAGGATTTAGAAGATGAGCTGGCTGATGTGCTTTTTGTAATCATTTGTATAGCCAATCAAACAAATACTGATCTAACAAAAGCTTTGAAAGAAAATTTATCAAAAAAAACAGAACGAGATAAAAACAGACATTTATCTAACAAAAAACTTTAAAAATTTTTCAAATGGAACATTTACCTGAAAAATATAAGATTGAACTGGAAGAAGGAATCGAGCAAAAAGTGAAAGTTATTGCAAATAACTGTCATAAGCTAATCTCGGATGAAAGTTTAAAGCAAGTGTTCAAATGTTTGGATTTAACCAGTTTAAACACAAACGACACAAAAAGTGATATTTCTTCTATCCTGGAAAAAATAAATGAGTTAAAACATCATTATCCGGAAATTCCTTCTGTTGCCGCAGTATGTTTTTATCCTCCTTTTGTTGAAGTTGCTAAACATGAAATTGAAGACAAGAATGTTTTTGTGGCTTCCGTTGGAGCGAATTTCCCTTCTTCACAAACTTTTCTGAACGTAAAGAAGACCGAATGCAAGGAAATTATTCATCGTGGAGCCGATGAAGTTGACATTGTAATTCCTGTCCATGAGTTTTTAGCCGGTAATTACGATGCTGTATTCAATGAAGTCAAGGAGTTAAAAGAAGTTATCGGCAATAAAAAACTTAAAGTTATTCTTGAAACGGGAATGCTTAATGACTACAAAAATATACAATTAGCCAGCCTCATAGCCATGGAAGCCGGTGCAGACTTTATAAAAACATCCACAGGTAAAGAGAAACCAGCAGCTACTTTTGATGCGGTTTATATCATGGCGAAATCTGTCCGTGCTTTTTATGAAAAAACAGGAAAGATGATTGGTATCAAACCAGCAGGCGGAATTTCCACGGTAGAGGATGCTTTTGGTTATTATGCAATTATTAAAGAAATTTTGGGAGATCAGTGGCTTAATTCATCGTTATTCAGAATTGGTGCAAGTCGACTTGCAAACGAACTGATCTGTGCCATTTATCAAGACGAGTCTATTTCCTATTTCTAATAGAAAATATCTAGATAGAACCTTCATCAACAATGGTGTAGACAGAAGGTAAAAAATTATAAACATGCAAACCTAACAGGTTCCAAAACACGGCAGGTTTAAATTTAATGTCTAATCAATTAATATAGTCAACTGATTTTCAAAGGAAAATGTATAATTTTCTATAGTTACTCCAGGAAACTCCCTTTAAACAAAAAACCTGCTCACATTTTTCTATTTGTTCCTTTCCACTGTAAAGTTAACCAGCTCAATCAACCCTTTTTTGGCTTCATTATCTTCGAACTCTTCCAGCATTTTAAGCGCTTCATTTTTAAGCGCATACATTTTTTCTTCTGCAGCTTTTATTCCGTTATACTGCTCTGCAAAATCTACAACTTTTTGGATTTCAGTTTTTGTTTTGGACTTTTTTCCGAAAGCTTTTTTGATGGTTTTTTGGGGCTTTTCCCCGGCGTTCTGTAATGCGTAAATTAGCGGAAGTGTTACCTTTTTTTCTCTGATGTCATTTCCTGTTGGTTTACCAATTTTTGTGGAATTTTGATAATCGAGGAGATCGTCTTTGATCTGAAAAGCCAGACCAATTTTTTCACCAAGTTCTTTAAATTTTTGTATTGTTTCTGCATCTGATCCTGAAGCTCTTGCTCCACATGAGGTACAGGAGGAAATTAAAGAAGCCGTTTTTTTCTTTATGATTTCAAAGTATTCATTTTCGTCAATGTAAATCTTTCTGGATTTTTTGACTTGCAGTAGTTCTCCCTCACTCATCTCACGTACCGCATTGCTGACTATTTCAAGCTGAGCGTATTCCTTTTTTTCTACTGCCAGAAGCAGCCCTCTGGAAAGCAGATAATCTCCTACAAGAACCGATATCTTGGATTTCCACAGCGCATTAATTGAAAAGTAGCCTCTTCTTTTATATGAATCGTCTACCACGTCATCATGAATCAGGGTAGCTGTGTGGAGCAATTCAATCAAAGAAGCAGCAGTGAAAGCTGAATCTTTGATCTCTCCCAGCATTTTGGCCGTCAGAAAAACAAACATAGGCCTTATCTGTTTCCCTTTGCGGCGGATCATATATTTCAGGATAATGTCAAGCAGAGGAACTTTTGTATCCATCGTTTTGTTAAAATGTTGCTCAAAATACGAAAGTTCTTCTTTTATAGGTTGCCTGATGCTAGCTAATTTGTCCATGGAAAAGGGTGTTTTATTCTCCAAATTTAACAATTTATTTAGTCATTGTCTAAAAGCCTGAATTTATTGGACTCTTTTAGGCCAACTTTTGTAATAATTAGAAATTGGTAGCTTATAGCAAAATACCTATTAATATGACTATTTACAAAACATGTAACAATGAAAACAGGTGGCAGGTTCTCATTTTCTATCCTTTTTTTAGAAAAGACATTTTCAGAAAAACATTAAGAATTGATTATTTGTTTATTACAGCATTTGCTTATAAATCTAAAGCCGTGCTTTACTTAATTTGAAAAACAACAGATTTATAACATTGTGATATAAATCATTTTATTCTAACAATATATTTATATATTTGCATTTGTTATTAAAACAAATTACATCATTATGGTTCAAATAAAAGATCTTAATCCTGATCAGTTAGAGGAAGCTGCGAATATGTTAAAAGCCATAGCTCATCCGCTTCGTATTGCAATATTAAGTCACCTGGAAGGCGAGAAGAAGCTTACTGTAACTCAGATACATGAATTGCTCGAGATTGAACAATCTACGGCCTCCCATCATTTGGGTATTCTAAAAGATAAAGGTGTACTGTGTTCTAAAAGAGAAGGCAAAAACACTTTTTATTTTTTAAAAGATAAAAACCTGAGTAACATTGTCAACTGCGTAACTAGTTGTACAACACATTCCTAATTTTAATAAAGTACAGAATATGGGCGATTGGGAAATAAACACCAATTGACTGTCTCGTTTTAACCCAGGTAAAATTTTTTTTGATGAATAAAGTACGTGTTACTAAAGAATTCAATTTTGAGATTGCACATGCATTGTGGAACTATGATGGCCCATGTAAAAATATCCATGGGCATTCCTATAAATTATTTGTTACAGTAATCGGTTCGCCAATTAGTGATGATACAGATCCCAAAAATGGTATGGTTATTGATTTTGGTGACTTGAAACAAATTGTTAATGAAGAAATTGTTGATAACCTTGATCATGCTGTAATTCTATCTTCGAAAGCTGCACGAAAAATTCCCGCTGAAATGGAGCAGATGTTTGAACGCAGCCTTATTGTTGACTATCAACCTACCTGTGAAAATCTTGTGCTTGACTTTGCAGAACGCCTTAAACAACTTCTCCCTGAACGCCTTAAACTTTTTAGCTTAAAGCTTCATGAAACCGGTTCTTCTTTCGCAGAATGGTATGCTGCAGATAACGAGTAACCGTTTATTTTTTCTTACTATAGATAAAAAGATCTTGCAAAGGGCTTCAAAATCATTGTTTTGTTTAATAGATACATAATTAATAGGTGTTTATGTAATCTAGCTTAAACTATTTATTTTGTTTTAAGTTGTAACTGAATCCATATTAAACCGTTAAGCAACAATTGCGCTCTTAGTTTATTATTTTAATGAATTTAACGCTATTTTTTCTTAAATTTTGGTGAATTTTCACACATAATTTTTAGTTACTATGCAAAACAAGTTGTTTTTACTGGATGCGTATGCTTTAATTTACCGGGCATATTATGCATTTATAAAAAATCCCGTTCGGAATACAAAGGGATTAAACACATCCGCTATTCTTGGTTTTACAAACACGTTAGTTGAGGTGTTGGAAAAGGAAAACCCAACTCACATTGGTGTTGCCTTTGATCCCTCCGAACCAACTTTCCGGAATGAGATCTATCCTGAGTATAAAGCCAACCGGGAAGAGATGCCCGAGGATATTCGTAAGGCTATTCCCTACATTAAGGAAATTATAAAAGGTTTTAATATCCCTATAATACAAGTTTCTGGTTATGAGGCAGATGATGTAATTGGAACAATGGCTTATCAGGCTAAAAACAGGCAATTTGAAACTTATATGATGACCCCGGATAAAGATTACGGGCAATTACTCGATGAGTCCATTTACATGTATAAGCCGAAGCGAATGGGAAATGAAGCTGAAATTATTGATAAGGAAGCTATTTGCGAACGGTTTAAAATTGAAAGGCCGTCACAGATCATTGACATTATGGCCTTATGGGGTGATAAATCGGATAATATTCCGGGTGCACCCGGAATTGGAGAAAAGATAGCTATTAAACTAATTGGCAAATATGGAAGTATTGAGAACTTATATGAACATATAGATGACTTAAAGGGAAAGCAAAAGGAAAACTTAATTAATTTTAAGGAACAGGTAGAGTTATCTAAGCAATTAGTAACCATCAGTTTGAATGTTCCTTTAGAATTTAATGAAGATAATCTGGAACGCGGGCAGATGAATGAAGCAGAATTAACCGAATTGTTTGCCGATTTGGAATTTCGCACATTAACGGAAAAGCTTTTTGGTAAAAAATTACCCAAAACAGCTAAGCAAAGTGGCTTTCAAACCAGTCTGTTTGAAGAGGAAAAAACCGAAACCGTTCCTGAAGGGAATAAACATGAAACAATTGATTCGGGCAATAAAACCTATCAACTTGTTGATACCCTGGAAAAGCGTAAAACTTTGATAAAGTCTCTTGAGAAAACCAGGGAGTTTTGCTTTGATACGGAAACGACTTCCACCGATCCACATTATGCGGAATTGGTAGGTATCGCTTTTTCATTTAAACCAAATGAAGCCTATTATGTTCCGTTTCCTGCAGATAAAAAGGAGGCAAATTCACTTATGGAAGAATTTAAACCTGCTTTTGAAAACGATAAAATCCAAAAAGTCGGTCAAAATATAAAATATGATGTGATCGTAGTTCAAAAATACGGAGTAACCGTAAAAGGTTCCTTTTTTGACACCATGATTGCCCATTATCTTTTGCAGCCGGAACAAAGACATAATTTAAATTTCCTTTCGGAAAAATACCTGAATTATACACCAATTAGCATTGAAACCTTAATCGGCAAGAAAGGTAAAAACCAGAAATCCATGCGCAGTATACCAGACAAAGAAGTGTATCCTTATGCCTGTGAAGACGCTGATTTAACAATGCAATTGAAAGTAATACTTGAAGAAGAGCTAAGAGATCATCATTTATGGAAACTTGCAGAAAAAATTGAAATGCCTTTAATTAATGTATTATTAGACATGGAGTTAAATGGTGTAACCATAAATACTGAAGCCCTTGATCAATTTGCCGTCGAACTTAAAAAGGAGCTTGAGCAATTGGAGAAGGAAATTCATGAAATGGCAGGGGTGGAATTTAATGTTGGATCACCTAAACAGCTTGGGGAAGTGCTGTTTGAACGAATGAAAATTGTAGATAAACCAAAAAAAACGAAAACAAAACAATACTCCACAAGTGAAGAAACAATGCAACAGTTACAGGATAAACACCCGATTGTTAAAAAGGTGTTAGAGTTCCGTTCTGTAAAAAAATTGCTCACCTCTTATGTGGAATCGCTTCCAAAACTGATTAATCCATCAACGGGAAAAATACACACCTCTTTTAATCAGGCTATTGCCTCAACAGGAAGATTAAGCTCATACAACCCGAATCTGCAAAACATTCCCATACGTGAAGAACGTGGGAAAAGAATCCGCGAGGCTTTTGTTCCGTCAGACTCAAATCATGTATTATTGGCCGCTGATTATTCTCAGATTGAACTGCGAATCATGGCTCATTTAAGCGGAGACCCGAAAATGATCGAAGCTTTTCGTGAAAATCAGGATATTCATAGTTCCACGGCTGCAAAAATATTCCATCTGAGCAGTCCCGATCAGGTAACAAAAGATCAACGCAGGAAGGCTAAAACCGCAAATTTTGGTATTATCTACGGGATTTCAGCATGGGGGCTGTCTCAGCGCTTAAATATTCCACGAAAAGATGCAAAAGAGTTAATCGATGAATATTTTAAGAATTTCCCCGATGTAAAAAAATACATGGATGATCGAATTGAATTTGCGCGAAAACATGGTTATGTCGAAACGCTGGAAGGGAGAAAACGGTTTTTACCGGATATTAACTCCCGGAATGCTACCGTTCGGGGCATGGCTGAAAGAAACGCCATTAATGCACCCATACAGGGCTCTGCTGCTGATATTATAAAAATTGCGATGTTGGAGATTTATCGTTCAATGCAAAAAGAAAACATGCGGAGTAAGCTTATCCTTCAGGTTCATGACGAACTGATTTTTGATACGCATAACGCTGAAGTTGATAAATTAACCGAAATGGCAATTGATAAAATGATGACTGCCTATAAGCTGGATGTTCCTTTGACTGTTGATACCGGAACCGGAAACAACTGGCTGGAAGCACATTAGTTGTTCCGTGTTTAATGTTTCAGGGTCAATGGTTTAATGTTCGACGGAACATTTTTATAACGGCATCCCTATGATGATATAATTCTAAAATAATCGTATATTTGAGTAAAATAAATGAATATGAATGACTCCTCTCAAATATTTGCATATTTGGTGAAAAATAAGTATCGATTAATGAGAAAATATCATCTCACTAAGATTGGTGTATTTGGGTCAATTGCAAGAGGTGAAGATTCAGACCAAAGTGATATTGACCTAATTGTAGAATTTGATGAACAGGTTAAAGATTTATATTGGATAAAAGAGCAATTACGTGCTGAGATTAATAGTAAATTTAATCGCTCTGTAGATATATGCCGCGAGAAGTATATTAAACCCAAAATTAAGGATCATATTTTATCACAGGCACGATATGTCTAAAATATCACATAAAGATTTTGCTTCTGTAGTTTCAATCTTAGATTCGATTGAAAAGATAATGGAATACACTACCAAATTCAACAATCCAGATGAGTTTTACGAGGATACTAAATCTTTTGATGCAGCCTTGATGAATTTTATTGTAATTGGAGAGATGGCTGGTAAATTATCCGATCAGATCAAAAAAGATACAGCCGACAGAGTTGATTGGCATAAAGTAGTTGGATTCAGAAATATTATTGCCCATAATTATTTTGGAATCGATGCTGAGGAAGTTTGGCAAATTATACAAAATAGCCTGATTGGATTAAAAAGGACATTAAATGATTATGTGGATTAGTTTTATAGGTAAATAGCCACTGCCTACGACATAAAGTACATATTTGGCTATCGCCAAAAACGTTACTTATTTGTTGAACTACTCCGGGTCGATTTCTTTTCTGCATTTTGTGTGCTATAAACGTTTAAACCCTACCTCGCGACGAATCATTTCAAACAAGGATCAATTTTGATTAGCGGCAACAAAAAAATGCTA
>CAYFRV010000025.1:0-19575 GCA_964345495.1 uncultured Bacteroidales bacterium
TCTGGTCTTTTTTATTTTATATTGAAGTGATTGTTTTAATATTTATTCAAAAAATGCTCTCATTTTTTCAAAGAAGGTTTTATCTGAACTAGATGGCTGCGGTTTGAAATTATCTGATTGATCCATTTTTTCGACCATCTCCTTTTCTTCTTTTGAAAGGTTTTTCGGAACCCATACATTAATATTTACCAGAAGATCACCTTTTCCATAGCCGTTTACTTCGGGCAATCCTTTTCCTCTCAGGCGGAGAATCTTTCCGGGTTGGGTGGCCGGGTCGATTTTTATTTTTACTTTTCCTTCAATTGTAGGTACTTCAACTGGGCCGCCCATAACTGCTTTAGGAAAGCTTATGTATAGTCCGTATATAAGGTCATTGCCATCACGTGTGAATTCAGGATGTTTTTCTTCCTCGATCAGCACGATCAGGTCTCCGTTAATTCCTCCTCTGCGTGCTGCATTGCCCTTTCCGTTCACTGTCATTTGCATGCCTTCTGCAACACCGGCAGGGATATCAATTGAAATGGTTTCTTCCCCTTTGACGATGCCTTCCCCGTGACATTTCGTGCATTTGTTGGAAATTGTGCTTCCTTCACCACCACAGGTCGGGCATGTGGAAGTTGTTTGCATTTGTCCAAGGAAGGTATTGGCTACTTTAGTAACCTGACCCATACCTTTACATGTAGGGCAAGTGCTATAAGCGGAAGACGAACCATTTTCCGCACCTGTTCCGTTACATGCGTCACATGGTTTATATTTGTTAACTTTAAGTTTTTTAGTCGTACCGTGTGCAACTTCTTTAAGGGTTAACTTAACTTTTACTCTTAAGTTAGAGCCTTTACTGGTTCTTCGTCTTCTTTGGCGTGAAGAACCACCAAATCCGCCAAAATCACTAAATCCGCCAAAAGCACTTCCGAAGCCACCACCAAAGATGTCTCCGAATTGCTCAAATATATCTTCGACGGTCATGCCGCCACCGCCAAATCCGCCGCCACCGGCTCCGGCAGCGCCTGAAACTCCGGCATGTCCGTAAGTGTCATATTTTTTGCGTTTTTCCGGTGTGCCTAAGACCTCGTATGCTTCTGCTGCTTCTTTAAATTTCTTTTCTGCTTCTTTATCTCCTGGATTTTTATCCGGGTGATATTTTAGAGCAAGTTTTCTGTATGCTTTTTTTATTTCATCCTGAGAAGCATCTTTTGAAACTCCTAACACCTCGTAATAGTCCCTCTTGTTAGCCATAAAAATAGTTTTTCTTTAATACAGGGGATATTTATTCTCCCACTACAACTTTTGAATACCTTAATATTTTATCGTTTATGTAATATCCTTTTTGAACTACATCAACCACTTTGCCTTTCATGTCTTCACTTGGAGCAGGTATTTTGGAAACAGCTTCATGTTTATCTGTATCGAAGTCCTGTTCTTTTGCTTCAATTTCTTTGACGCCTTTTTCTGCTAATACATCTTTCAGTTTATTGTATATCAAATGAACCCCTTCTTTGATGGCATCAATATCCTGAGACTCGTCTATTGACTGTAACGCTCTGTCAAAATCATCAATCACCGGGAGCATGCTCTGCAAAATTTCCTCACCGGCTGATTTTGAAAGCTCCATTTTTTCTTTTAGCGTACGTCTCCTATAGTTATCATACTCTGCTGTCAGTCTTAAATATTTGTCATTTAATTCTGCCAGTTTTTCTGCATCTGTTTTTTCTCTCTTTTCTGTCTTTTCTTTTCCTTCTTCTTTTTCTCCGGACTTCTTCTTATCTTTTTTCTTTTCTTCTTTTTCGGCCGTTTTTTCCTTTTTCTTTTCTTTTTGCTTTTGTTCCTGTTCCTGTGCTTGTTCTTGTTCCTTGTTATTCTCTTTTTGTTCCTTTTCCTCTGCTGCTTGTTTATCTTGTTCCTGCTTTTTGCCTTCCTGCTCTTGTTCCTTCGCTTTTTGCTCCTCTTGTTGCTGTTGGTTTTTATCTTTTTGTTCTTCTGATTGTTTCATTTTGTCTTCTCCTTTATTCATTTTTCTCCTGACTATTTTATGAATCTAAAATTCAATTTCCATTGCTCAAATAACTTGCCAAAAAATATTGATACGACAAATTGGCATTAGACAGATAAATTGTCTATGAAATCATGACAATGGAAATGTGCTTAGTCGACTCGCTGAATTTTTGCGCCTAACTTGTTTAGTCTGACATCGATGTTTTCGTAGCCACGGTCAATTTGCTCAATATTGTTTATTGTGCTTGTACCGTCAGCATTAAGTGCAGCAATGAGAAGAGCTACTCCTGCTCGTATATCCGGGGATGTCATTTTTGTGGCCCTTAATCTTATTTTTTGGTCTTGTCCGATAACCGTGGCCCGATGAGGGTCACACAAAATTATCTGGGCGCCCATGTCGATAAGTTTATCAACAAAGAATAGCCGGCTTTCAAACATTTTTTGATGGATTAGAACACTGCCCCTCGCTTGTGTTGAAACTACGAGCATTATGCTGAGCAAGTCGGGAGTAAGACCTGGCCAGGGGGCATCTGATATGCTCATTATTGAACCATCAATAAATGTTTCTACTTCATAGTTCTCGTGTTTAGGGATATAAATATCATCACCGTTTTTTTGAACTTCTATACCCAGTCTTCTGAAAGAAAGTGGAATTATGCCTAAATTTTCATAGGAAACGTTTTTTATCGTAATTTCTGATTTGGTTATTGCAGCCATTCCAATAAAACTTCCTACTTCAATCATGTCAGGAAGAATCCTGTGCTGGCAACCATTCAGTAATTCAACTCCCTCTATTGTTAAAAGATTTGAGCCTACGCCCGAAATTTTTGCACCCATGTTGTTCAGCATTTTACATAATTGCTGAACATAAGGTTCACATGCGGCGTTGTATATAACTGTTTTGCCTTTTGCAAGAACGGCAGCCATAATGATATTTGCCGTACCGGTTACTGATGCTTCTTCTAATAACATTGAAGCACCTTTTAAGTCTCCCCCTTCAATTGTATAGAAGTCATCCCGGTGGCTGTAGCGGAATTTGGCGCCAAGGTTTTTAAACCCCTGAAAATGAATATCCAGTCTTCTTCTCCCAATTTTATCTCCTCCTGGTTTGGGTATATATCCTTTGCCATAACGTGAAAGCAGTGGTCCCATGATCATTATAGATCCTCTTAAGCCTTCTGCTTTTTCAGTGAATTCCTGTGAATGCAGATATTCGAAGTTTATATTTTCTGCCTGAAAAGTGTAAGTTGACTTGTCAACCTGGGTAACGGTTACACCCAAACACTTGATAAGGTCCATTAATTTGTTTACATCTCTGATATTTGGGATGTTCTCTATAGTGACCTTTTCATTTGTAAGCAGTGTTGCGCTTATTACCTGAAGAGCTTCATTTTTTGCTCCCTGGGGGGTTATTTCTCCATGTAAAGAATGGCCTCCTTGAATGATGAATGAACCCATTTGCGATTATTTATTAGGAGTGGTTATTTTTGTTTTTCCGGTTGTTTTTTTTCTTTCTTAATTTGTTTAGGATTTCTTTTGAATCTTTCAACTTAATTTTGTCTCTGTTGACTTTAATTTGTCCTTTTGAAAGTTCTTCCAAATCATCAAAGATTACATCATCACTTACGCTGTCTTTGTTCCAGGTGAGGTAATTTTTTTTCATGTGGGTTGCAATAACCTCAATTAATGTATCTTTTTCTTCATCTTCTTCGTATTTGGCTGCTTCTTTGATTAGTTTCTCAATAGTTTTACCGTAGTGTTTGTATTTTATTCGCTTATTATTGTATGGTACCGACGCCGGTTCTTGTCTGAGCTTTTCTTTTGGGGGTTCTTCGTAAGGGGAGTCAATATCCAGCTCAAATTCCGACATTATTGCCAGGTGATCCCAAAGTTTATGCTTGAAATCTGCTATGTCTTTAAAATGAGGATACATATTACCCATAATATTGATAATGGCCTTTGCCATTTCATTTCTTTTCTCCTTATCCTCAATAGTCTTTGTATATTCTACAAGCTTTTGAATATTTCTGCCATATTCGGGTAAGATCAATCTCTTTCTACTCGTATTATAATCCATGGTTATATATATTAATTTTTTACAAAAATAGTTGTTTTTGAACAGGTTTCAAACTTCTATGATATTATTTTTAGTTTGGCAAATTTAAGCAGAAGTTGTTTCTCTCCATATTTTTTGAAATCAATTTTAGCTTTTGTGTCGGGCATTGCATATTCCAGTTCCACTATTGTTCCTCTGCCGAAACGATTGTGTTCAACAAGCATTCCAGGCTTTAATTCTCCTTTGTATTCGCTGGAGGTTTCTGAGGCTGAGGAATCCTTTTGAGACGGGGTTGAATTTATCTTTTTTAAGTTTTTCTTTACCCCGTAATATGCTCTATTAGATGGTTGAGTTTCTTTTTGCTTTGGCTTTTGGAAATCTTCAAAATCTTGTGTTTCCGTTATGTTGAATTCCGGCTGCGATAAGTATTCTGGTTCAATGTCATAAATAAACCTGCTTGGTTGGGTTCGCTGAGAAACGCCCCATTTATACCGGTTATTTGCATGGCTAATTGTTGCTTTCTTTTCAGCTCTTGTAAGAGCTACATAAAACAACCTTCGTTCTTCTTCCAGCTCTTTGTCAGAATTCATGGACATAGGAGAGGGGAATACTCCTTCTTCAATCCCTGCGAGAAAAACCTCTTTAAACTCCAGTCCTTTTGCTGAGTGCATTGTCATTAAAGTGACTTTGTTTAGGTCTTCCTCATCTTCCATATCTGCATTTGTCATTAAGGAAACATTTTCTATGTAATCTTGCAATGAGGGAAGCTCTTCTGCCGGGAAGCCATCTGTGAAATCTTTTATCCCGTTTAAAATTTCCTGGAGATTTTCGTTTTTGGTCTGCTCTTCTGTATCAGTAGGGTTCTCAAATTCTTTTAAAATCCCGGATTTTGATGCGATTGTCATGGCTGCATCGTAAGCGTTGGTTTCTTTGACAATCTCTGAGAATTTTTTGATCATATCCCTGAATGATATTATTTTTTTGGCTGTTGCGTTGTTAAGATCAGGAACTGAACCGGGCAGGCCGTTAATTATATCCCAGGCTGTAGTATTGTTTGTGGTGGCAGCATTTAGAATTTTGTCCTGGGTGGTTTTTCCGATGCCTCTTGTTGGGTAGTTGATTATCCGAACTAAAGCTTCTTCGTCGTAAAAGTTTATGCAAAGCCTGAAATAGGCCAGCAAATCTTTGATTTCTTTTCTTTGATAAAACGAAATGCCTCCATAGATTTTATATGGAATATTGTATTTTCTGAAAGCTTCTTCAAAGTTGCGTGACTGGGCATTTGTGCGATATAAAACAGCAAAATCTTTGTAATCATATTCTCCGGTTTCTAATTTGTCAGAGACAGCTTTTGCAATTTGTATGGCTTCTTCTTTATCTGTATAAGATTCAAGGACATCAATTTTTTCACCTTTAGCTTCTTCTGAAAATACTTTTTTGGGAATTTGCTTGCTGTTTTTCTTAATCATGCTATTTGCTGCATCCACTATTGTTTGGGTAGATCTGTAATTTTGTTCAAGTTTGAAAAGCTTGTATTCCGGATAATCTTTTTGGAAGTTCAGAATATTTTCGATTTTTGCTCCCCGGAAAGAATAGATGCTTTGTGCATCATCGCCAACTACGCAAACATTACCGTGTGTTTGAGACAGTTTTTTTACAATAAGGTATTGCGCAAAATTTGTGTCCTGGTACTCATCAACAAGTATATATTTAAATTTTTCCTGGTATTTTTTTAGTATCTCTTCATTATCACGGAAAAGGATGTTGATATTTAAAAGCAGATCGTCAAAGTCCATCGCATCAGCTTGCTTGCAGCGAGAGGCATAAACGCGGTAGATGTCTGCAATCTTTGGTCTTTTTTGCTGTTCATCCTGCTTCAAAATTTCTGTGTTTTTGTTATAGGATTTCCAGGTAAGCAGGTTGTTTTTTGCTGAAGATATTCTGCCCTGAACGGATTGGGGTTTATAGGTTTTGTCGTCCAGGTTCATTTCTTTAATTATTTTTTTGAGTAGGTTCCTGGAGTCTACTGTATCATAGATAGTATAGTTACTGGAATATCCTGTGGCTTGTGCTTCAAAACGAAGTATTTTGGAGAAGATAGAATGAAAAGTGCCCATCCATAATTTCTGAGCTGCTTCTTGTCCGACCATCTTGCCGATCCGTTCTTTCATTTCACTCGCAGCTTTATTCGTAAAAGTTAATGCTAAGATATTTTCTGGTTTCACACCTTTTGATAAAATATAGGCTATCCGGTACATCAACACTCTTGTTTTGCCGGATCCGGCTCCTGCAATTACTAAAGATGGACCTTTATAATTAATTACTGCTTCTTTTTGGGCTGTGTTTAAATCTTGTATAAATTCTTCCACGGATCATTATTTTTGCCAACAAAAATATATTCAATCTTTCAGGACTCAAAGCGGATAGTTATATATTTTTGCACTTTTTTTTATTGACTGATGATAAATACATAAAGAATATATTGCGGCTGACTTAATATACTTGTCTTTTATTATTAAAACTTCATAGGTGAATATATATCTATGGATGAAATGGTACTTTTTAAAGGGAGCTAATAATAAATTTCACTTCATACGTTTTTTTATTAAGCAGAAAGTATTCTAATATAGAATTCTTATTATTGTAGCCAGATTTAAAACTTGCAGCAAATGTATTTTCATAGGATTATAAAGTATTTCTTTCTTTCTTTTTCGCTATTGTTGATTAGTAATCTCGTACTCCCTCAAATGTATGGTCCTTTTGGTTCAGTTGATTATTCTACCTCAACTGGATATGGTAAGGACACAATTTTTGTTTTTTACGAGTCCAATCCTGATAAACTCATTACTGCTGAACATAGTACTGAAGATACATCGGATTTTATATGGAGTCGTTTTAATAAAAATACTGAGGAGTTTGATTCACTTTTTATACATCATTCATCTTTAACTTCTGAAATTAAACTAGACACACTTTTTTCAGACGGTTTACTCCAAGACACTGTTGAGGGCCTCCGGGTTGAAATTGTAAGTGATGAAGATAGTATAGAACAATACACATCATGGGTTGTAATGGACACATTCCCTGATTTTGGTGAAATAAGAGTGAATAGTAATAACTGCGACCGACTCTGGTTAGAAGTTGATGCTTTTGAACTTGTGAATTATAAATATTACGATTTGTCCAAAGCCTCCTTTCCTGAAATGGACATGAGCAATGAGCGGACCGTTGATTGGGAAGCAAGTGAAGATGTTGAAATATATGACCCAGAAACGCTTTACGATTACGGGGAAAAGTTTATAGGGAAAATCGGTCAGGTTTCTACTTTCTCCGAAAAAATGCCTTATGAAGATTCAGACTATTACCTTGAAGTCACTAATTCTTTTGGAAATACAACAGGTGATACAATTGAAAACGTGTTAGCTAAAGCCGTAAAATCGGATTTTTCTGTAAAAAAGCTGTTGGATGATGGTACCGAAGAGGATTATGAAAAATCAGAAATCAATGAGGCTTTATTAAAAGCAAAATTTGAAAATAAATCAAAGAATGCCGATACTTATCACTGGATTAGTTACAGATACAGCGATAGTTTGTTAAGTGCCAATGAGCCGGATTATGTGTTGGATACCCTTTGGGAAAACAGGCAGGAAATTCCTTCTGAAGATTCCTTGCCAGAATACAGGCCGGGAAAATATACAGTGAAGCTTATTACAGATAATGAATATGGCTGTAGAGATAGTAAAGGGTTTTACCACATTGAGGTAGATTCATCAATGATAGACACCTCTATGATACCAAATGTGTTTACACCCAATGGAGACGGAGCCAATGATGTATTCGTATTGCCCAAGAAAAGCAATATTGAGAATTCTGGAGGGCCAAGAGGTGTAGTTTCGATGAAACGAATAGAGGTTACCGTAATGAACAGGTCTGGTGAATTGGTTTATAAGTATGAAGGAAACCCTGAAGATTGGGAAGGATGGAAAGGAAAAGTAAAGAATAGTAATCGTGATGCAGCGGAAGGAGTTTATTTATACGTAATAATTGGTAAAGGCTATGATGGAATTAGCCATAAAAGCAAAAAGTATACGGGTGTGCTGTATTTATATCGATAGATTGTTTTAGTAAAACAAAAAACCCGGCAAAGCCGGGTTTTAAGGGTGGAAGATGGGATTTGAACCCACGCCCCCTGGAACCACAATCCAGTGCTCTAACCAACTGAGCTACTCCCACCATTTTTCGGATTGCAAAAATAAAATAATAATTCAAAGTAACCTAAAAAAAAACAAAAAAATTAACCCTACCTAAGTCAATTATATTCTTGAATCTTTATAAAAAATTAGTATTTTTGAAACCTAATCATTCAAAAGTAATGAAAAACAACTAATTAGTATTAATAATAAAATTCAAGCGATAATTATGAAAACTTATAAAACGAGTCAAATCAGGAATATTGCTTTGCTTGGAAACGCGGGTAGTGGAAAAACTACCCTTGCTGAAGAGATGGCATATCAAGGAAATGTTATCGAGCGTAAAGGAACGGTTGAATCTAAAAACACGCTATCCGATTACAATGAAGTTGAACATGAACACCTTAATTCAGTTTACTCTTCTATTTTATACACTGAATTCGAGGATCATAAAATTAATATGATTGATACTCCTGGTTCTGATGAATTCATAGGTCAGGTAGTTGCCGGATTCAATGCCGCTGACGCTGGAATTATGCTTATTAATAGCCAGAGTGGTGTTGAAGTGGGAACTGAAATTCAGTCCCGGTATGCAGAAAAGCATAATATGCCTCTTATTTTAGCCATTAATCAATTAGATCATGAAAAGGCCAATTTTGAGAAAACCTTAGAATCCATTAAACAAAATTTTGGACCAAAAGCAGTAGTTGTGCAGTACCCGGTAAATCCCGGAACTGAATTGGAAGGGATTATTGATGTCCTAAAAATGAAGATGTATAAATTTAATAAAGATAAAAATGAGGTTGAAGTTGTAGACATACCCGATGATCATAAGTCACAGGCAGATGAATATCATAATGCGCTGGTAGAGTCAGCAGCAGAAAATGATGAACAATTGATGGAGCTTTATTTTGAAAAAGAATCGTTAGATGAAGATGAGATGCGGGCCGGTGTTAAAGCTGGAATAAAGGATAGAGGGATGTTTCCAATATTTTGTTTAGCAGGAGAAAAAGGGATTGGTGTAAGAAGATTAATGGATTTTATAAATAAATGTACTCCTTCTCCGGAAGATCGACCTAGCCCCCAAACTGTTGATGGACAAGAGGTAACTATCGATGAGAATGGACCTACTTCTTTATTCTTTTTCAAAACTTTTAATGAACCTCATATTGGCGACATTAATTATTTCAAAGTGATGTCGGGAAAAGTTTCGGAAGGAATGGATCTGGTTAATGCAGAAAATCAAAATAAGGAAAGACTGTCCCAAATATACATTGCAGCAGGAAAGAAACGGGCCAAGGTGCCTGAACTGGTAGCAGGAGATATAGGTGTAGCAGTTAAGTTAAAAGACACTGGAATTAACCAAACACTTAACCAGGCTAAAACAGACTATAAATTCCCCACAATTGAATTTCCGGAGCCAAAATACAGAACTGCTATAAGGGTTTTAAATGAAGCAGATGAAGAAAAATTAGGGGAAGAACTTACCCGAATGCAACAAATTGATCCAACGATTAAGGTTGAATACTCTAAAGAGTTAAAACAAATTATTTTGCATGGACAGGGAGAGCACCAGTTGAATATATTAAAATGGCATCTGGACAATATAACAAAAATTGAAACGGAATTCATTAAGCCTAAAATTCCTTATAGAGAAACAATTACAAAGGTTGCCCAGGCTTCCTACCGACATAAGAAACAATCCGGGGGTGCCGGTCAATTTGGTGAGGTATACATGGTTATTGAACCCCATAAAGAGGATGCTCCAGATCCGAAACACTATAAAGTTAATGGCATGGATATTTCTCTAAGCGTAAGGGATAAACAAGAACATGAGCTTTCCTGGGGTGGTAAACTGGTATTCTATAATTGCATCGTGGGAGGAGCTATAGATAATAAATTTATGCCGGCAATATTGAAAGGTATTATGGAGAAGATGGAAAATGGTCCTTTAACAGGTTCTTATGCCAGGGATATACGTGTAGCTATTTATGATGGTAAAATGCACCCTGTAGACTCAAATGAGGTGTCCTTCAAACTAGCTGGAAGAAATGCTTTTGATTCAGCCTTTAAAAATGCCGGAGCAAAGATTATGGAGCCTGTATACTTGGTTGAAGTACTTGTCCCCAGCGACAGAATGGGTGATGTGATGAGTGATCTTCAGGGAAGAAGAGCGATTGTTGAAGGAATGAATAGCGAAAAAGGTTTTGAAAAAATTACTGCTAAAGTACCATTATCTGAGATGCATAAATATTCTACTTCATTGGGATCATTAACCGGAGGAAGAGCTACTTATACAATGAGATTCTTTGAATATCAGCAAGTTCCGGGTGAAATTCAGGAACAGTTAATTAAAGATTTTCAAGCTCAAAAGGAAGAGGATGAGTAGAATTTTCAGAAATATTAATTCATTTAAAAGAGCTGCGAAAGGCAGCTCTTTTTGTTTGATGGTGGTTTTATATAAAAAAATACTACACATCTGAATTTCTCTGGTTAGGCACATTCTGGAAAACCGAAAAGTTTAATTTTTAAAATTTACCTCTATCTCTGAAACTGCCTAATCACTTACTTAACTTTCTTCTAAATTCAGAACAGACAATACCTGTTGCAACAGAAATGTTTAATGATTCTGATGGTTGTTGTTTCCCATGTGAGATGAATCGAGGAATATATAATTTCTGATGGATATAATTTTCTAATTTATCAGAGATACCGTGAGCTTCGCTTCCCAAAATAATAAATCCTTTGTCCTGTAAGGCTGCTGAATAGATGTTTTCACCATGTAAATAACACCCGGAAATTTGAAATCCGTTTATATCATGATATGAATGAAGTAGAGATTCAAGATCTTTATAAAAAAATTTTATTCGCATAAATGACCCCATGGTGGATTGTATAACTTTTGGATTGTATAAATCAACGGAGTCCTCAGAGCAAAAGATGTAATTTATTCCAAACCAGTCAGCTGTTCTTATTATTGTCCCCAGATTTCCCGGATCATTTATATTGTCTAAAACCAGACATAAGGATTTCTTTACTTCTTCAGGATCAAGTGAGTATTCAGGAATTTTTATTACAGCAAGAGTCTTATTTGGATTCTTTAAGTCACTGATTTTATTAAGCTCATCTTCGGTTATTCTATTAAGCTCATCGATAGCAGCTTTCTGTTGATCAGAGAGTTTAGATAAGAAAGAATCTGTTGCAAAAAGTTCTATAATCTGGTATGTTGAATTGTTTAGTAATTCAGAAATAATTTTTTCTCCTTCAGCTATAAAACATCCTTTCTTTATTCTGTTTTTCTTTTTTTTTAGTGAGTTAATAAATTTAATTTTATTTTTGCTTAGCATATTACTAATTTGTTTATGATTGATGAGCCTTTGTAATTTTTTATGGAATATTAGAAACTGTAAATTTAAGAAATTTTTATTTCTCTGTTTTGTAGTTTTTTTAGCCTTTTCCTCTTGTAAAACTACAAAACACGTGCCCGAGGATAAATATCTGCTGAAGGGATATGATATAGAAATTGAATCTGATGGTGCCGATATTAAAAAGAACGAATTAAAATCCTACATAAAGCAAAAACCCAACCGAAAGTTTTTAGGACTGAAATTTCCCTTGTTTATCTATAGTCTTTCTAATAAGGATAAAGACAGTGGTTTGAGCAAAGTGTTTGAAAACATGGGAGAAAAACCTGTTGTTTGGGACAAATATATGACAGAGGAAGCCAAAAAGCAGATTCGCTATTTTCTTGAAAATAAAGGCTATTATAATTCTACTGTGAAGGATACTGTTGTTTTTTCCGGCCGGAAGGCAAAAGTGAAGTACCTAATTGATTTGAATGAACCTTATATAATAAATAATATTTCTTATGATATACGGGACTCATTTTTAAAATCTTATATATTTCAGGATACTACAAAACGATTGATAAATAAAGGAGATATATTTTCTGTTGAAAAGATGGAGACAGAGCGAAAAAGAATTGAAAATCTGTTAAAGA
Organism: uncultured Bacteroidales bacterium; assembly: GCA_964345495.1. Taxonomy (GTDB): domain Bacteria; phylum Bacteroidota; class Bacteroidia; order Bacteroidales; family UBA12077; genus JAGXLC01. The sequence continues at coordinate 12,239 of CAYFRV010000025.1, forward strand.
ATGAAGGGTTTTATGATTTCTCCAAGGATTTTATAAGTTATGTGGCCGACACAACACATATTGAAAATAAAGTGGATCTAACTTTGAGGGTGAGTAAATACCCTGTTAAAACAGATGATGGAGAAATAAAAAATATATCTCATAAACGATATAAAATAAATAACATCTATATATTTCCTGATTATAGCCCTAAACAGGCTATTGCAGAAAGAGGTGAATATATGGAGAATTTAGATACTACAACCATTAATTACCTGAATTTTGTTTATAAAGATGATCCCGGAATAGAGCTAAAGACACTTGCTCAATCCAATTATATTTTCCCGGAAGAATGGTATAAACAGGAAGATGTAGACAGAACTTATGAACATTTGAATTCTTTGAGAATATTTAAATTAATAAATATTAGATTTGATAAGCTAGAACAAGATTCACTTCAGGAAGAAAATGAGTTGAATTGCTACATCTATCTTAAAAAGCTTAAATTACAATCATATACGATCGAATTAGAAGGCACAAATTCTTCGGGAAATCTTGGCGGGGGTGGAAATTTATTATATAGTCATAAAAGCTTGCTGAATGGAGCAGAAAATTTTCAGACAAAATTCACAGGAGCCTTTGAAATTCTGGATCCAGAAAGGTTCAGCCGTTTGGATAACACATTAAAATTAGGTACTGAAGTTAGTCTTGATGTTCCAAAGTTTATTATCCCATTTTTTAAGAGTGAACAATTTGTAAAAAGATATCATCCACGAACTTCTTTTTCTGCCATGTATAATTATCAGGAAAGACCGGATTATACACGGACCCTGGCAAATTTATCTTTTGGTTATAAATGGGAAGCTTCTTCAAAATTGAGTTATTTTGTAAATCCTTTTGAACTAAATATTCTCAGGTTGCCATATATTTCGGGTGATTTCTTTTCGGATATTCGCGATTCCTATTTAAGATTTAGTTATGATGATCACTTCCTTTCTCTGACAAGTTTCAATATGATATATAATAATCAGAGTGAAAAAAAAGGCCAGGATTTTCAGTATCTCAGACTTAATTCTGAAATAGGAGGAAATATACTCACTGCAGTTAATAAGATTGCTGATTCCAAAAAGGTTGATGGAGATTATCAACTTTTTGGAATTCGATATGCTCAATATGCAAAAATGGATTTGGATTTTCGTTATTATGATGTGATAAATGAGTCAAATAGACTTGTCTATAGAATATTTATTGGTGGGGGATTTCCCTATGGAAATTCAAATGCCTTGCCATTCGTTAAGCAGTATTTCTCAGGAGGAGCAAACAGTATTCGTGCATGGAACGTGAGATCTCTGGGTCCTGGTTCATACACCCCTGAAGATCAAAGAAGATATCCTAATCAAACTGCTGATTTGAAGTTTGAGACAAATATGGAATATCGTTTTAAAATGTTCTGGATACTCGAGGGTGCTTTTTTTGCTGATATCGGTAATATTTGGTACCTTGAACAAGGAGGTGATATTCCAGAGGAAACTATCTTTTACCCGGATCGTTTTTTTGACGACCTGGCTATAGGAACTGGTTTTGGTTTGCGCTTTGATTTGTCTTTTTCAATTTTAAGACTGGATTTAGGTTTGAAGTTCAGAGATCCTTCATTTTCAACAGGAGAAAAATGGTTGCCTGGAAACAGGAGCATATCGGCAAATACACTTTCATGGAATATTGCTATCGGTTATCCGTTTTAATGTTTCATTTAGTCTAAAATAAATTAATAGATTGGTTTTTAATAATAAATTTATGTCAATTTCGACATTTTAAAAATTTCAAACCATGGAACCCTCCTGTTTATTCATTGTCTTTTATCTATATTTTGTGGATGAGGGTTTCATTACTTCCAATTTATTTCTTAATTTTGTAGAATGTTAGTAAAAATTTAAAAAAACAAAAAATTATGTCATACAATAAAATTCTTGAATTACTTGGAAAGGATGCTGATGATTTATTGAATCATAAGTGTAAGACCATAAAAAAAGACCAGTTACATCTGCCTGGTTCGGATTTTGTAGAACGTGTATTTTATCACTCAAATAGACACCCTCAGGTATTAAGTAGTTTACAGAGAATGTTTGATAATGGTAGACTTGGAGGTACAGGATACTTGTCTATTCTGCCTGTCGATCAGGGAATAGAACATTCAGCAGGAGCATCGTTTGCTCCCAATCCAATCTATTTTGATCCTGAAAATATCATTAAACTTGCAGTTGAGGGTGGAGCCAACGCAGTTGCATCTACTTTTGGTGTATTAGCTTCCAGTTCCCGTAAATATGCACACAGAATTCCATTTTTGGTTAAGCTTAATCACAATGAATTATTAACTTATCCAAATACTTATGATCAGATCATGTATGGTACGGTGGAAGAAGCATGGAATCTCGGAGCTGCTGCAGTAGGAGCAACTATCTATTTTGGAAGTGAAGAGTCTAACAGACAGATTATGGAAGTAGCAGAAGCCTTTGAACGTGCACATGAATTGGGAATGGCTACTGTGCTATGGTGTTATTTAAGAAATGACGCATTCAAAAAAGGTGAAAACGATTATCATTTAGCATCAGATCTAACATCACAGGCAAATCACCTTGGTGTCACCATTCAGGCTGATATTATTAAACAAAAAATGCCTAAGACCAACGGAGGATATAAAGCCGTTAATTTTGGAAAAACTCATGATAAGGTTTATGATGAATTAACAACAGATCATCCAATCGATCTGACACGTTATCAGGTTGTAAATAATTACATGGGCCGTATTGGTCTGATTAACTCAGGTGGAGCATCAAAAGGTGGCTCTGATTTAGCTGAGGCTGTTGCTACAGCAGTGATAAATAAACGAGCCGGTGGAATGGGATTGATTAGTGGAAGAAAAGCCTTCCAGCGACCTATGAAAGAAGGGGTGGAATTGCTTAATGCTATTCAGGACGTATACTTAGCAAAAGAGATTGATGTTGCATAGTATGATAAAATTTATATAATGAGTAAAACAGGAGAATCACCACGATTCTCCTGTTTTGTTTTTAATTGCTTTTTTTATAATATTGTTCAACAAATCTAATCCATTAAAATCTTATAAGCATGGCTAAATTTGATCCTACAAAAAGAGATAGTTTCGGAACAAAATTTGGTGTCGTAGCTGCTGCAGCTGGTTCTGCCGTGGGTTTAGGGAATATCTGGAGGTTCCCTTATGTCGCCGGGGAGAATGGTGGTGGCGCATTTATATTGATTTATCTCCTATTCATTATTGCAATCGGACTACCGGTGATGCTCTCTGAATTCACCATTGGAAGAAGTGCAAAAAGAAATGCATTCGGTTCTTTTAAAAGATTGGCACCGAATACCTATTGGTATCTTATTGGTTTACTGGGAGTAGTTGCAGCTTTCGTAATTCTCTCATTTTATAGTACGGTTGCAGGTTGGACTCTCGAGTATATATATCTTTCCTTCTCAAATGCTTTTGCAGAAAAATCACCAGACCAATTAACCACCATGTTTGAAACGTTTAAGGCAGGAACATTCCGGCCTATTTTATGGCAATTGGTTTTTATGGTATTGACGGCCTGGATTGTGATTGCCGGAGTTAAAAAAGGTATTGAAAAATATGCAAAAGTTTTAATGCCTATACTGCTTCTGCTTATTATAGTTTTGGATATCAGAGCAATTACACTCCCAGGGTCATCAGAAGGACTCGATTTCTTATTTAGACCAGATTTTTCTAAGCTTAATACAAATAGTATACTTGAAGCCTTAGGTCAGGCATTCTTTTCCCTTAGTATTGGTATGGGAACTCTGATTACTTATGGTTCATACATAAACAAAAAACAAAATCTGACAAGCACAGCGATTAATGTTTCTGCAGCGGATACAATCATTGCAATATTAGCGGGAGTGGCAATTTTTCCTGCTGTATTTGCTTTTGGTATTGAGCCTAATGCAGGACCGGATTTGATCTTTAGAACACTGCCAAACATTTTTCAACAGATGCCGGGTGGTTACTTTTTCTCTTTAATTTTCTTTATCCTACTAGGTGTTGCAGCTTTGACTTCTTCCATCTCTGTTCTGGAAGTAGTGGTTGCATATTTTGTTGAAGAACTCGGTATCTTAAGAAAGCGCGCAACTATTGTCGCAGCTGTTTTAATATCGGCTTTGGGTGTGTTTTCAACTATGTCATGGGGTGTAATGGAAAATGTAAGAATTTTTAATTTTAATATTTTTGAACTTCTTGATTTTACTGCATCGAGTGTATTTTTACCAATTGGAGGTGTGTTTATAGTAATCTTCCTTGGATGGTATCTTGGCAAAAAACATGTCAAAGAAGAAATTACAAGTGAAGGTCTTTATAAAGCCAGACTTGTAAATTTATTTGTCTTTATTATTAAATTCTTGGCTCCAATAGCAATAGCTATGGTTTTTCTTCACGGAATAGGTTTATTAAAATTTTAAAGAGTCTTTATTAGGTATTAATGGCCATATTGGAAAAGATAACTTGCATAATAAGTGCATTAAGTACCGCAAACGAAAAATGAATTAAGGTATACAAATGGCATTCTTGATAGAATTTACCTATGATTTGGAGATAAGTTTTTTTATACATTATAAAAAATATATTTTGTGAGAAATTTTTTTAGCGAACTCTTTTCCTTTTCCCGGAGAGAAAAGAGAGGGATTTATGTTTTACTGACTTTGATTTTTTTACTTATTGCTTTTAGGTATTTTTATCTCCCACGCCAGCATATTAGTGAAGAATTTGACCATTCTTCTTTCAAAAAGGATATTTTATCGTTTAACAGGTCTTTGAAAAAACAAGCGAAAAATAAACACAAACAGGCAAATTCGATTCATGAATTTGAGGAGCAGAATAAAACAGCAGATAGAGAGTTGTTTAATTTCAATCCGAATAAACTGGATAGAGATGGCTGGCAAAAACTTGGGGTAAGAAAAAGAGTTATTGATATAATAGAAAACTATAGGAAGAGCGGCGGAGTCTTTAATAAAAAAGAAGATTTATTAAAAATATATGGATTAGATGAGAAACAATATGCAAGTCTTAAACCCTATATTGTTTTACCCGATAGATTGGAGACGGTAAATAATAAAAAGACGCCTGAAAGTGAAAATAAGAAAAATAACGATTACATCAGAAGTGACACTATTATTAATCTGAACCAGGCTGATACCTTTAACCTCCTACTAGTTCACGGGATTGGTCCATACTATGCAAAAAGAATTTGTAAGTACCGTGATTTACTGGGTGGTTTTTCAAATATTGAACAACTTAAAGAAGTTTATGGTATTAATGATACTGTATACCAAAAAATACATAAATCATTGAAGATAGACACATCAGAGATTAAAAAGATACATTTGAATAATGCAACTTTTAAAGAACTGATCAGACACCCATATATTAATGCTTATCAGACAAAAGCAATTAAAAAGTATATCGATTATAAAGGAAAAATCCAATCAACAAAGGAACTTGTTGATAACAATATTCTGGATGAACAAACCTATAATAAAGTGAGTATATATATGGAACCTTAAAATTTTTTAATTGATTTTTTAACTTTTTTTTATTACATTGTTTTGATAATTAACAAATTAAAATTGTAGAATATTTTTTTGAATGTAACGTTTTGAAAAATTGGGATTAATTTAATAGCTTTGCGGCTCAATAAAAAATGGAGGATAAATATGATAATAGTACAAGTTAAAGATGGCGAAAACATTGAAAGAGCATTAAAGAAATTTAAGCGAAAATTTGAGAAAACTGGTGTTATAAAAGAACTGAGGGAAAGACAAGCATATACTAAACCTTCTATGCAGCGGAGAGAGGAGAAGAAAAAAGCTATCTACAAACAAAAGCTTCAGGAAAACGAAGAATAATAACGCAGGAACATTTCTTATCTTTTTACGGATAACAGTTTTATCAACTGTTTTGGCTCTATGCTTATAGAAAAATTTCTTAAATATCTTCAGCACGAGAAAAGGTATTCACAACATACCTGTCGTGCTTATCAAAATGATCTAAAACAATTTTTTGATCATCTTGAAATTAATAATAAGGATAGAGATATTACAAAGATTAAGAGCCCGGAGAAAACTATACGGAGCTGGATTATTCAGATGATGGAAGAAGGAATATCCAGTAGGACTATCAATAGAAAGCTTTCCACTTTAAAATCATTTTTCAGATATCTCAGAAGGCAAGAGGTTATAGAATACGATCCTTTAGCCAAAATTTTTACTTTGAAGACCGAAGGAAAACTCCCGTCATTCGTGAATGAAAAACAAATGAGTTATCTAGAGAATAAGGATTTGTTTTCGGATGACTTTTTCGGCATTAGAGATAGATTAATTATTGAAATTCTTTATCAAACAGGAGTAAGAGTTTCTGAATTAGTTAATCTGAGAGATGAAAATGTGAATTTTGCAAACAAGCAATTGCACATTCATGGAAAAAGAAATAAAGAAAGGATCGTACCTCTTAATAATCAACTGGTTGATACTATCAAAAATTATATTGACTTGCGGAAACAACACTTTCGTGATAGCGTGGAAAGTTCCCTGTTGGTTACAAATAAAGGGAAAAAATTATATCCAAGAGCTGTCTATAGGATAGTAAAAAGTTACCTTTCGATTGTTACAACAATGAAGCAAAAGAGCCCTCACGTATTAAGACATACTTTTGCTACCCACATGTTAAATGATGGTGCTGATCTAAATGCAATTAAGGAACTTTTGGGACATTCGAATTTGTCCGCGACACAAATATATACACATAGTACTTTTGAAAAATTAAAGAAAATTTATAAACAAGCTCATCCCAGAAATTAAATTCGGAGGAAAGCATTATGGACATAAAAATTCATGCAGTGCATTTTGATGCAGATACAAAATTAGAAGACTTTATTAAAAATAAAGTAAGTAAATTGGATCAATTTTATGATAATATTATTGGAGCCGAAATTTTTCTTAAAATAGAAAAGAATCAATCTCCGGAAAATAAAATTTCAGAGATTAAACTTCAAATTCCTGGAAGCGATCTTTTTGCAAAAAAACAAGCCAGCACTTTTGAAGAGTCAACTGATTTAGCTGCTAGTGCACTGGAAAAGCAGCTTAAAAAAAGAAAAGAAAAACAGAGAGGAAAATAATTTTAAAAAAATAGAGTAATATATTTTGTAAGATAAATAAAATATATACCTTTGCGAACCGATTTTCGAAATTAATAACGTTCTTTTTTTGATATATGAAATTGCCGATGTAGCTCAGTTGGTCTAGAGCAGCTGATTTGTAATCAGCAGGCCGTG
>CAYFRV010000026.1:0-11909 GCA_964345495.1 uncultured Bacteroidales bacterium
CCATTCGATGGTCATTTGATTGTCATTCAGTTGTTATTTCATATCAATTGCGTTCGTTGCGCCTTCCATTGCGTTCCTTGCGTTTATTTTCGGTTGTCGTTCGGTTTCTTAATTTTCGAGTTGTTTAATTGCTTAGGAGTTTATTTGTTTCAACGGCTACTGTTTCTTTGTGCCAATAGCCAATAGCTAAAAGCCAATAGCTTACTAATTGTTAAAAAACTGATGGTAATTTTATAAGTACCTTAAATTCTGGATTTGCCTAAGAATTCTTTTGGGTATTTTTTTCTTCTTCTTTTCTAACAGGTTTTACGAGTTCCAGCGTGTGTCCCATTTTATGTTTTTTGGTTTCAAGGTAGAAACGGTTATGTTCATTGGGTTCCACTTCCAGGGGCACATTTTCAACAATTTCCAGCCCGTATCCTTCGAGCCCTTTTCGTTTTATTGGATTATTGGTTAACAGGCGTACTTTTCCAAGTCCAAGCTCTCTGAGGATATTTGCTCCTACGCCATAATCTCTTTCATCCTCTTTAAATCCAAGATCAAGGTTTGCCTCCACTGTATCATATCCTTCTTCCTGTAATTTGTATGTTTTTATTTTATTAAACAAACCGATTCCCCTGCCTTCCTGGTTCATATAAACAAGAACACCTTTGCCTTCTCTGTCAATCATCTCCATTGCTTTATGAAGTTGATGACCACAATCACATCTTTTTGATCCAAAAATATCGCCGGTAACACATGAAGAGTGTACCCTAACAAGAACCGGGTCTTCCTTTGTCCAGGTTCCTTTAACTAAAGCGATATGTTCAACTCCATTCGATTTTTGTTTAAAAGGTATTAATTCGAAATTGCCGTAATCTGTAGGGAGTTTAACCCGGACACCTTTTTCTATCAGACTCTCTTGTTTTAATTTGTAGGAAATTAAATCTTCTATAGAGATAATCTTAAGTTCGAATTTCTTTGCGATTTCAATAAGTTCGGGCAGACGTGCCATCGTTCCGTCATCGTTCATAATTTCAACTAAAGCCCCTCCGGGTTTTAAACCGGCTAATCTTGTCAGGTCAACAACAGCTTCTGTATGGCCAGCTCTTCTTAAAACTCCCTTTTGTCTTGCCTTTAGCGGAAAAATGTGTCCCGGTCTTCCTAAGTCATCAGGTTTTGTTTGTGGGTCAACTAGAGCTTTAATTGTTTTTGCCCTGTCAGAGGCAGATATACCTGTGGTGCATCCATACCCATTGAGATCAACAGAAACCGTAAAAGGTGTTGCATGCAAAGATGTGTTTTTGCCTACCATCAATTCCAGGTCAAGTTCATTACATCTTTCTTCGGGTAAAGGTGTACAAATCAGGCCACGTCCATATTTAGCCATAAAATTGACCTTTTCCGGAGTGATCTTTTCACCGGCAACTACAAAATCTCCTTCATTTTCCCTGTCTTCATCGTCAACTACAATAATTATTTTTCCTTCTTTGATGTCTTCAAGTGCTTCCTCAATAGAATTAAGGTTAAAGTCTGATTTATTTTGTTGTGTATTGGACATGATTTAATAATTGAATGTATATGCTTGTTTGATTTAAAGCTACAAAATTACAATAACTGGTCAGATTTCCATATAATTCCATGGAATTTATATTTCTTTCAGTCTATTAGGATTTTGTGGCTTCATTTTCTTCCTGGGGTGTTTTCCTGAAAAATTTAAGCTGTAATACTTTTTTGATGGCTTTAATGTATGTATCCGAGTTAAGAATCACCGAATCGTTTGTTGCCTTATAGGTTAGAAATATACCTATAGGTAAGAAAACAACCGTAGAAACCCACATACCTACGACAGCTGGTATTGCGCCTTCTTCTGCAAAATTTTCTCCTGACATGTCAATAATGTAATAGAGAATAAACATAATTACCGAAATTACCATAGGTGTTCCCAGTCCTCCTTTCTTTATTATTGATCCAAGAGGAGCTCCTATAAAGAAGAAAATAATACAGGCTACAGAGAGTGAAAATTTTTTATGATATTCTATTTGATGTTTGTAGATTTGTTTCTGTTTATGAACAAAACTGTTTTTTCTGCCGGAAATTCTTTTATTATTTTTCCTTGCAAAACGAAGGGATGTATTAATGATTTCAGTTCTTTGACGGGCTGAAATTGTATCTAGAAATTTTTTTGGAAAAAAAGCTTCCTTGTTATTCTTCTTTGTATCTGTTTGGGTGGTTTGGGTTATTCCTGCTTCTGGTGAGTTTGTTTCCTTTTTATCCTCCTTTTCTGAAGATTCTTTTGATTGTTTGTTTAAGGTTGCTCGCTTCAATTCTTTTCCTTTTTCTTTAGAAGGATTTGTTTTGTTATTTTCAATACTTCGTTGGGCTTTTTCTATATTCTTTTTTAGTTCTTTTTCAAGAAGTTTTTCTTCAATAAAAATGTTAGTGTTCACTTTTTGAGAAAAATTAATAGCACGGTGGTTGTATTTTTTTTTCAACGAATCAATGTTTTCCTGGAGCTGTTGTGTATTAAGCATTTGGTAGCTATCTTTGAAAAGAGATTCATCTGTTCGTGTAAAACTAAATCCCTTAACATCGAGCAGCATGTTTTGTTCTTTAAATCGGTGTACCCGAAATGGGTATTCATTATTATCTCTTTTTCTTCTTCTCGATCCATCATTAACAACCTCTTCGTATGTTTGGCCGCTATATAAGGTGATTAATAGTTTAGTCCCGTCTTCAGCCATACGAATATAACCAGAGTCGGCCAGGGTTGTTTGAATATTCCCTTTGCTACTGTTTTTATAGATCATTATTCCTTTCATCAAGTTCGTTTTTTCATTTTTCTTTTCGATCTTGATGCTATAGTCTTCAATATCGTTGTAAAATATGCCTTCCCTGATTTTTAATTCTTCACGTTGTTTTTTTATATCATGAAGTAAGGATCCAGCCTTAAGATTTGCATAAGGAATTACATGATTTGAATAGAAAAATGCTCCTACGGTTAAAAAGACAATAAAAATAGTTAAAGGTCTCATGAATTTCTGTAAAGGTATTCCCGATGCTTTTATCGCTGTTAATTCAAAGTTTTCACCGAGATTTCCGAAGGTCATTATAGATGAAAGCAGTACCGCCAGTGGCAAGGCTAGTGGTACAAGGCGGGCAGAGGCATAAAGCAGTAGTTCAGCTACTACATACCATTCAAGTCCTTTGCCTGCTATTTCATCAATTTTTAACCATAAAAATTGCATGATGAGGATAAACAGGGCAATAAAAAATGTAACTAGGAAAGGGCCTATAAATGATTTAAAAAGAAATTTATGTAGCTTCTTCAATGGTCGCGTTTTTTGTTATCAAACGCAAAATTAACTAATTTCTTACAGCTTCCCTAAATAAAAAATTAACTTACTCCAAGAATGTGTTTCAGGTCACCAATCTGGGTGTCCCATAATTCCATAACATCTTCTTTTTCATCAGGTTCTGCAAAGTCAGTTATAATAAGAGCGACATCGCCCGTTAATTCATCCTTATTAATTCTGAACTCAAAAAAACTATCTTGTTCCTGGTCTTCAAGCCATTTGAAGCGTATAAATTCATTATTCTTTTTGTTTAGCAGTTCAGCCTCTTGTTCTGTACCGCTCCAATAAAATTTATATATATTATTCTGAACATTGATGTCATCAGCAAACCATTCTGCTAACCCGTCCGGGGTGCTTAAACGAGTGAATAAAATATTCGGAGAAACATTTAATGCGTATTCTAATTGAACTTTGTCTTTCATGGTTATCCCTTTTTCATCCTTTTGTTAACAACTATGTGATGGTAGAAAAAATATAATTAACTGTAAATTATTAACTAATAGCGTTTCTTTATGCAATATATAAAATTCCTGTAATTTTTTTATATAAATTCTGATAAAATATTATATTTGCACTCCAAAATAATGGCGAGATAGCTCAGATGGTTAGAGCGCAGCATTCATAATGCTGAGGTCGTGAGTTCAATTCTCACTCTCGCTACCTTCGAAAAGAAAATTTGATGCTCCCTGACTTTAGTGTTAGGGAGCTTTTTTTAGTACTGCTATGTTTACAATAAAAGGAAATATTTGCACTCGCAGAATTATCAGGGAAATCAGGGAAAGTACAATATACTGTCTTTACAGTTCATCAATTTATTGTCTTTCTTTTTCTTTACCTGTGTCATTTTCTTTTGCTTCTGATTCTCCCGAATTCTGCTTTTTCTTTGAATCTTCCTGATCTTTATTTTTGTTCTTGCCTTCGTCTTCTTTTTCCTGTCTCTCTTCTTTTTCCTGATTTTGTTCTTTTTTCTTACCAGAAGAGCTGCTTTCTTCTTCCTGTTTTCGTTTTAATAGCTCCTGTTCAGCTTCGCGTTTATGTGTTTTAAATCTTGAAAAGCTTTTATTGGTAGATAGCATATACCTGAATTCCGTGGACCCGAAGATCCAGAACCCGTCTCTTATAGTTCGCTTTCGGTTGGGGATGTCTTTAATTGCAGCCCGGAAATCTTCATTGTCCGACCATGTTCTCATGATTTTTCTAAAATAATAGAAGTAATAAAAACGCTCTTCATCTAATTCCAGATAAATGTATATTTTATCGCCCTGTGTCTGTTTAATGATTTCAACGTAACCATCTACATACCTGTTGATTGGTTTACCATTGATCATGGCAATTCCTATATCATCTTGCGCAATGTAAGAATTGGTAGATGTATTCCATTGAAAATCTATATCAGAGAATACGATAGTTTGCTTCAGTTCTTCAGGAATTTCGGCTTCGTTTCCAAACAATTTTGCCTCATTGAGATAGCTTGATGCTTTTTCGATACCCAGCAATTCATTAAGATTTTTTTCATATTGATTAGAACCAAGATTCGTATGTTTTAAGTTCTCTCTGGATTTTATGTCACTTATTATTGTGTCCAGTGCAGCTTTGCTATAATGAAAATCTACAGGAAGTGTAAGATCAAGCTTAATATCATCCTTGTTGATATCATGGGAAATCTGACCAACCGGATCGATCTTCATTTCTCCAAAGTCAACCCCTAAATTCATCTTTCCTTCTGCTCTGGTCCAGCAATGTTCTTTGTCAAGTTTTATTAAGGAACCCGTTGTATCCGGATCATTAATTTTTTTCCTGCTTCCTATAAGGTAATTGTTCGAATTATCTTTTATGTGCAAGTATCCGTTTGCATCAATAATGTGTTCGTCACTTGCATCTTTTCGCGGGGATAAAAAGGTTGAATAAATATGTGTAGAGTCAATTGTAATGAAAGGCCCTGCAAATACATTTCTCCTGTTTATATCTTTTATTTCTTCTTCTATCGGAATGTATATATTGTCCGGATCAATGATCGTTTCAAACCTAATATATTTTGAAGGAATTACAGGACACGCGTGTACTATTTTTGTTCCTCCTTTGAAGCGCATAAGTTTTCGTTGTGATTTAATAAAAACATCCCCGGCAAAAAGATAGTTTGGACTGAGCTTAAAACTGTCAGGCCGGGTTATTTTTCCTTCTGCGAAGGTGTGAACAGATGTATCAACTCCAATATTTTCGAAATGAATGATTTGAGATGAATCGTTTTTATCGATGTATTCATAGTCGCCATTACCTGTGTAGTCATAACGACTATTGATCTGAGCTTCTGCATTGAAAAAACGATGATACTTATCTACGGTATCTGCTATTATAACAGATTCTTCAAGTTTTCTCATTTTTGCACCTTCTTCAACTGTAACCTTGCCTTCATGGGGTTTAATTCTTGCATCGGCTACAGCTATAAACTCGACTTTTTCAGCATTGATACTGTTATCATTTAACTTATAGTTCATTTCAGGGGAGGTAAAGCGTAATGAATCCTGACCGGCATGTGTTGACATATACAGAGCCCCTGAAAGATCGGCATCTTTTAGTGCTTCCAGATCCGGTGTTTTCCCATACGTGGTTTTTGGTTGAGGTTTGGATTCTACTTCGAGCTCATCTTCATCCATTTTCCATGAAAACTTGTTTATGTATCCTAAATAGTTGTTCTTTGGAAATTCAGAAATAGAATAATTCTCTATTGTCCTGAATCTTCCTCTTTGATAATCGAAATCTATGTGAGCATTTAAAGTGTCGGATAAGAATGCAAATTCTTCGCGATCAAGGGTGCGTAGTTTGAAATTTGAGGTATCCGCATCAAAAGACCTTGCTTTGTATGTAAAATTTTGGGAACGTAATACAGCTTTTGTAAGGTCTAATTTACCTTTACCTGTAAGGCCGGTGGGTTTTAATTTAAGCTTTCCCTGCATCGTTGTACTGTCATTGTACATGGTGTAAGGTTGGTCTGTTTGTTCTGTATGCATCACATTTTCATGTGGATACCACTTTATATTGATTCCATTGCCTTTTACTTCTGGGTATTCAACCCCTGTGGTTTGCTGGCCAATACTAAATTTGTTTGCATGAATTGATGTAGAGTCCGGGAAAAATAAAATATCATCGGTAACAGCTTCGGCGGTAAGGTAAGCCAATTTGCCTTCGCCACGGAGTCCTTGGTTACTCATGTCTATCGTGTTGTAATATGTGCCTTTCCCTTCATATAATGGAAATCCCGAATCCGGTGTGTCTTTTATAAGGCCAAGGGAATTATCTTCTCTAAGCATCAATGTTTCTCTGAATTGAGGAAAAATATTTGCCGAATGGAAGGTTCCTTTAAACTTCAGATTTTCAGGTTTGAAATTATCCAGGCTGTCCATCTTAAAGGTATCTAATTCAAAATAGAAATTTTTTCTTTTGTAAGGGCCGTCAAATAGTTCGTCGTAATATACATAGGACTCCTGTTTACTTTCAAAAACCGGGTATTTCGGATAATTTTCTTTCCCGGATTTATTATCTGGCTTATCTATATAAATATCTCCGCTAAGATCTTCGATAGTATTGTCTATTGCTTGGCGGACAGCTCTTCCGTACATGTTCTTTTCATCAGTTTGAAATTTCATGTTAAGTGAGTCAATATTGTCTAAAGTAATTTTGAAATTTTCATAATCAAAGTCGAAATCATCTCCAAAGTAGGTAAAAAGTCCCGCTTCCACAACTCCCCCGAATTCAAAATCCCGGTTTTTTCCCATTACAATTTGTTTGTTTTTTGGGTAAATAATAACGTTTTGAGAATCACTTACCTGAATGCGTGGGACCCCTTTAATTGTTAACTCCATTGTTTTAAGATCTAATGTCCCGTTGTGGGTGGGTGCTTCGGTTGTAGATTCTAAATTGATTACATCATAATCAATTTTATTAAAACGGGATTTTATATAATCGAATAATTTATCGTTTATTGTGACTGTATCATTATCAAGGTCATAAAAAACAAAACCATCGAGTGCTAAATTCATGAGTCTTTGTTCTACTTGATAGGTAGGCTTTTTTGTGTATTTAGCATAGTCTTCTGCAAGAAACCTTCGACTTTCAAATTTGTTATAAAAGTTTCTTATACCAAGCAAAGGGTGAATGTCATCTCTCATTTCAAGTTTTAACCATTTACGGAGAGTGAAATAGTTCATGGAAGTAAAAGTTGCTGTACTTCTGCTTGAGTTCCTGGCATAGGTTAAATGTATTTTATCTTCTTTCGTATCCCATAATAACCTGTCCAGTTTCATTGAAACCTGGTGGTATGTATCATAGTAAACACTTTCGGATAGTAGGTTATCATTTTGAGTAAGTTCAATCTCCTGAGAATTAACATTATAGGTAAATTGTAGTCCGGTATGGTATATAGAATCCTGCTCAAGATGAATGCTGATTTCCGCTTTCCTTGAGACGGCATTCTTCTTTTTTAAAACAAAAGTCTCTGATTTGGCGGTCATGAATGTTTTTCCATCCCTGTGGACTTTTAGGATTGCATCCTGTTTTTTACCGCCGCTTCCTATAAACTGAGCTCCTTTCATTTCAAAACCGCCTATAAAGTCAATATTTTCATATATGTTTTTTAATTCAAAAAGATTTTTGTAAGATTTAAATTCCGGGTAAATTGCATCCTGAGGATTTATTATGTGTACAAGATGATCTTCAAGTTTGCCAATTACTGGTTCATCAAAATAAAGTTTGTTGATGAATTTCACCGAGTCAGCAGTATATGATGCTTTTTCCATATTTAGTTTGTAATCATTAAGAATGGCGTGAATATTTTCAGAGCTATAACCAGCTCTTTCCCATGTCACTTTTCCATTTTTCCCTTTCCATTCTTTTAGGAAGGGATAATATACTCCCTGTGTGTTGAAAATTTGGATGCTGTCATTTCGTAGCTTACATTTTAAGTCGGTGTTTTTATAGGTGATTTTTATGGTGGAATCAAACTGAAAACTGTAATCGTTACTTATAGCGTACCAATTTCTTGTATTTTTGAGATTAAGTGCATTCTGGTTTATAAAATTCAGTGTAAAATCAAGGTAGTTCATTGTTCTTTTCAGCTTACTTCTTTTGAACTCCATAGCATGCCTAAACCCTTTCATCCATGTATCAAAGTTTTGGGATTCAAATTGAGTTTCGTTTAACTCAATAAAGAAATTCATCATTTTTGTGAAATGCGGTTCCCTTTTTCCCCGGTTATGAAGGAGAAGGTTACTTACTTTCACAATGCTGTCGCGTTTTTGAGCTGAAAACTCACCAGATGACCAATATTTGATGAATTTTTCAAATAGCGGTTCATTCGATTCTTTAATTCGCTTATCAAGAAATTCTGTAAGGGTTTCTGCAAATTGAGCTGAATCTTTTGGAAATTCTTCAATTTTTTGTGAATGAGCCGTAAAGGGTTTTAATAAAATAAAAACAATAAGAATAACAGTGATGTGCTTTAAGGCTTCTAATGCTTTCATAATCTCTCATAATTCTTTTGATGGATAATTCAGGATATAAAATTAATGCAAAAACCAGGACAATTAACGGAATTAATATCTTGTTTTATCTTTAGCGTTTTTGTATTAGCAGATGAATTAAGATGAAATTTTAGAAAAACGGGCAACAATCCAATTGTCTTTTTCACTATGATTTTTTAAAGCAAGCTTGTGATTTTTTGTTTTATCAGTAATTTTTTGAAGATCATTAGAATAAATGCCGCTAATTAAGAGTATTCCTTTGTTTTTAAGGTGCTTAGAGTATGCCGGAATGTCTTTTAATAAAATATTCCTGTTTATATTTGCAAAAATGATGTCGAATTCAACATTTGGGATTGATCTGACATCTCCATAAACTGCATTTATGTTTTCGGCATTGTTATTTTTAATATTTTCAGTTGTATTATTGTATGCCCATTCATCATTGTCAATTGCCCATATTTCTTTTGCATTTTTTTGAGATGCTAAAATCGAAAGTATCCCTGTTCCGCATCCCATGTCTAAAACTTTAAGATTTTTTAGTTTAATAGGCAGTATTTCCTGAATCATAAGGTCGGTTGTAGCATGATGCCCGGTTCCGAAAGACATCTTTGGTTCAATTACTATTTCATGTTGATAGTTTTTATCTGTTTTATGAAAAGGAGCACGAACGATACATTTCCCGTTTATTTTAACTGGCGAGAAGTTTTTTTCCCACTCCTCGTTCCAGTCTTTATCCTTAATAGCCCGATAGTTTACTTCAAGTATGTCCTGGAAGATGGGACTTATCGGGAGATAAATAATATCATTATGGTCAAAATATTTCTCCTCGATATAGGCTTTAATTCCTTCATCGGTATCGATAAAACTGTAGTAGCCCAATTCGGCCAACTGGGCTACAAGAATATCTGATATCTGCCTTCTTTCCTGGTTGTTATGATGAATAGTACATTGAACTTCGATTGTATCCATAGGGCTTAGGTTTTTGGAAATGATTTACAAATGTCAAGAAAATCGTTTGGTTTTAGAGAGGCTCCCCCGATTAGTCCACCATCAATGTCTGATTGTTGGAAAAGTTCTTCGGCGTTAGATGGTTTGCAGCTGCCTCCGTATAGTATTACTTTTTCTTTTGCTGCCTCTTCTGTGTAATTTTCCTGAACTAATTTTCTTATATAATTGTGCATTTCCTGCGCTATTTCAGGAGTTGCTGTTTTTCCTGTGCCTATAGCCCAAACAGGTTCGTATGCAATGATAACTCTGCTGAAAGATAAAGGCTCTAATTCAAAAATGCTATTATTCAGTTGTTTAGCAACCACTTCAAAATGTTGATTATTCTCGCGGTCTCGCAAGCTTTCCCCGCAGCATAAAATCGGGTAAAGGTCATGCTTTATGGCAAGCTTTAATTTTTTTAAAAGTGTTTTATCATCTTCATGAAAATATGCTCTTCTTTCGGAATGCCCAATAATGACATATTGTGCACCTGTAGACTGTATCATTTGGGCGGATACTTCGCCGGTGTAAGCCCCTTTCTCTTCATCTGCACAATTCTGAGCTCCTAATTTTATTGATGAAGGTTCTATTATTTTGCTTATTTCGGATAAGTGAATGAATGGGGGGATTATAATTGCTTTTACATCTTCAGGAATGCTTTTTTCCTGGTCTTTTATGGTTTCTGCTAAATTTTTTCCTTCTGCAAGTGTTTGATTCATTTTCCAATTTCCGGCAACAATTTTGGATCTCATAAACATCAATTTTTTAGTTTTGACAACAAGTTAAATTTACGAAAATATCAATTAGAAACTACAAAAAAAAGAGAATTCTATTGTTTGTCTATCGATGATATTACCTGAGCCTTACTCTTGGGTCTAAAATAGCATAGGAAATATCAACAAGTACATTAATTATAATAAAAAATACAGCAATTGTCAATACGGATCCCATCACTACAGGGAGATCATATTTGTTCAATGCATCTACAATGACATAACCCAGTCCTTTCCAGCCAAATATGTATTCTACAAAAACAATTCCTGCCATTAAACTGGCAAACCAACCGGATACAGCTGTAATCACCGGATTTAATGAATTGCGAAGTGCGTGTTTAAATAAAATTCGTGAGTATTTTAATCCTTTTGCCCTTGCTGTTGTTATATAATCCTGTGAAAGCACTTCAAGCATCGAGTTTCTTGAAAGCTGAATCACAATAGCTAAGGGCCTTATACCCAATGTTAGCGCCGGAAGTATCAAATTTTTGAGCCTTAGATGTACTCCTTCACCGAAATCATCCATTTCGTAAAGGTTCCCGGTTAAGTTTAATCCTGTATAATCGCCAAGGACAAAAGCAAAGAACCAGCCGATGATTATAGCAGCAAAGAAAGAGGGTAGTGACATTCCGAAGGCCGAGAAGAAAATAGAAAGGCGGTCAAATAATGAATCTTTTTTTATCGCTGCAATGATTCCCAGAAAAATACCGATTAATGATGCGAAAACGATGGAGGAAAAAGCAAGAATAAACGTGTTGGGTATGGTACTTCCAATAATAGATGAAACATCTTTTTTACTTTGATATGATCTTCTTAAGTATGGAGTTTTGAGCACCACTTTTTTATCGTCTGTTTGAAACAGAACTTGATAAGGTGCGTATTTTGAGCGGTCAAGGTGAAAAAAATTCGATGAGTCAACCGAATGAACAGAGAGTGGAGAAAGATCATTCAGATATTTGAGGTATTGTTCTCCTGTGGGTCTGTTTAATCCTAAATCTTCCCGGATAGCTTCCAGGGAAGCCACATCTGATCTTTGTCCCATGAGCATTCTGGCCGGGTCTCCCGGCAGAACATTGAACAGTATAAATATAATGCTGACAACGCCCCATAAAATCAGAAATGCATATAGTACTCGTTTGATAAGAAAAGACATCATGGGATAGTTTGCTTTTATTTTTTATATGGAGTTAACTCAATTAACTTACTCAACTTACTCAACTCAATCAACTTAATTAACTCAATCAACTCAATCAACTCTTAACTTATGAACTAATTTCTTCTTTTGCCCCGTCTTTATC
>CAYFRV010000026.1:12009-19131 GCA_964345495.1 uncultured Bacteroidales bacterium
AACTCAATCAACTCTTAACTTATGAACTAATTTCTTCTTTTGCCCCGTCTTTATCATTTTTATTCTGTCTTTGATATTCCGGGTTTTTTAGATATTTTTCCGAAATTTCTTTAGGTGAAGGAATATCATTATGATGCCATTTGTCCAGAATTGTTCCTTTCTTTAAAAGTATTAATCCCGGGTTTGCTCTAATGACAGTCTTCAGTGTGATTTCATCTGCGTTATAAAACTGAAATTTTATATTGTGTTCTTCTTTATAATTTTCAATATCTTTTTCTAAAGAGGATGTTAGAGAGATGAAAGAGCAGTTTTCATTATTGCGGCAATGCTCAGCAATGTTTTTAATGTCATCAATATTTCTTTCAGAGGCTTCCTCTAAAGTATGAGCTATCATAATGAATGTGAATTTATCTTGGTCTAATATGATATCGGTGATATCTTCGCCTTCCAGGGTGGAAATGTAAAAATCCTGAATTGGAGGTTTGTACCCTTCCTTTACCTTAATGTTTTTTGTTTCAACCCATTGCCATGTGGAGTCGGGGAGGCTGTCCATCGTAAATTCTCTGATTTCACCGTCCTTTTTGTATTTTAGTATGGTTTCATACTCAGGTTGGGGTGCATCTTCCGGAATTTCCATTTTCTCAGCAATATTTGCTCCAACGTTATAAGGCCTGAAATCAATTATTGGCAAGTGTTGATAACAATAGAAGGTTGTGAAGAGTATTAAGGCAACGCCAATTCCAGGTAGGCCATATTGCTTTTTTTCGGTAAGAGCAGATCTGAAGTGATATCTGTATTTGAAAATTATCAGGGTAAGTATCAGGATGATAATGTTTTTATAAAATGTTTCCCAATTGGTCATGATGATAGCATCTCCAAAACATCCACAATCTGAAACCGGATTTTCGATGGCAAGGTATAAGGTCAGTAACGTAAAAAAAGCCATAAAAATCAGAACAATCCATGAATTGAGTTTCGTCTTTAAATTGAAGATAAGTGCAAACCCTACTATAAATTCGAATGTACTCAGAATAATTGCCAGGGGAAAGGCTAAAGGTTCTAATGATTCAAGACCAAATGCAGTAAAGTAATCACCAAATTTATAAGTTGAACCCAGAGGATCAATTCCTTTAACAAAACCGGAAAAAACAAATACAATACCAACTATAATGCGGCTGGCGTTTCGAATATATTTCATATTAATATTTTCAATTTTTGAACTCCAAATATACAAATTTTGGGTAATGAAGATTTGTATTTAAAATTTAAATTTTGAAGGAAAAATGAAGTTTAACTTCGCTTTTAATCAATGCTTCAAAGCTTTCACCTAAATGTTTATTTCTTTAACTTTTTTCACAGATATAGATTACAGAACTAGCTCTGTAAATGTTGAATAAACTTGTAATATAGGCCGTTAAGCCAATGAAGAAACCCGAAACCAAAGCAAATTTGTTCCTGCGGTATTTTTCACTAAGCAAGGCATTATAGAATGAGTCAAATGGCAGTTTTTTAAGTTTTTTGAGTTTAAATCCATGAATTTTCATGAGCCTCTCTAGAGTATTTGGGTCAAAATGCCATAAATGTCGTGGAACATCATAGCCAGCCCAATATTGCCTATAATAATTTGCGTCGTATGATTTGCAATTTGGAAGTGCTATAATCAAAATTCCGTTTGGGTTAAGTTTTTTATGAAATGATTTTAAATATCCATTAAAATTCTGAATGTGCTCGAGCACATGCCATAAAGTTATAATGTCATATTGCTCATCATGTGTCTGGTTCAGAAAATCATCGGGAGAAGTCACCGGGATGTTGAAATTATTGATGGCGAATTCCCTGGCATTCTTTTCTTTTTCCACTCCATAAATCCGGTAGTTCTTGTTTTGCATGTAATTCAGGAAATATCCTGTTCCACAGCCAATATCCAGGAGTTTCTTTTTGGGAGTTTCATGATTTATCAATCGGTATTTTTTTCTGAGCATTATTTTTCTCACCCAATGATAAATGGTATTAATTAATCCTTTACTTGTGTCTGAATGGGAGATATAATCCTCGCTCTGATAGTAAGGACCAATATCAGCTTCATCTGGATGATCCTGAGTAAAATGAAATCCGCATTCAGAGCAGGAATAGATTTCAAATCGTTCTCCTGAAATAGAAAAATCCTGCACATCGATTTTCTTCTGTATTCTTTCTGAATTACAAAGCGGGCATTGGCTGTAGTTTATCTTGTTCATTGTTTATGCGTATTAAAAAATGCTAAGATGTAAAAAATGAACAGAACTCGCAAATTTCTTTTTAATCTAAAGTGGGGCTATGCTTCAGTTAGATAAAACAATATTTCTGTTTCGTTGTAAATCCATATAATTTTTAAACATGAATTGAACAAAAGCAATTTGGATGAGTATTTATGTTGAATTGGCAAGCATGATTTCAAAAAAAGATAGCATTAACTTAAATTTGTCATTTACAACATCTGGATATGATAAAATAAAGAAAACTATGGATAAAGATATGATCAGCAAACTTATAGAGGAAGTTGAAAAACATATAGAGAATGAGCACTACGCTGAGGCAAAAAAACTTTTAAATGATGCTCTTGAAAAAAATCCTGAAAATATATCATTGTTATTGACCAGAGCCAAGCTATTTCGTCAGCTTCAAAATTTTAGTGAGGCGTTTAATGACCTGCAGTATATATTAAAAAATGACCCCAACCATGAAGAGGCGAAGAATCTATTAAATCTTACCCGTGAAATTCTACAATGCCAACAACTGGATATTTATGCTTCAACCAACCTCAATAATGATCCCTGGATAGACTAAAATCGTTGGAAAATTCTATATAGCGAAGTAATTCATAATTTGTTGCGATAAAATTTTATATCGGATATAAAATTTATAATACTTTTCCTTCCTGAAAAATGTTTTATTCGTCTTTTTATAATGGTCAATTTTTAAGTATCTTTGATCGGATTTTAACACACAAGTCAATAAACATGAGTAATAACAAGAAAAACTTTGCTCTTATCGGAGTAGCAGGATATGTTGCAATCAGGCATCTACGTGCAATTAAAGATACAGGAAATAATTTAGTAGCTTCTCTTGATAAATTTGATAGTGTAGGCGCTATAGATAATTATTTTCCTTCAGCAGACTTTTTTACAGAGTATGAACGCTTTGACCGACATCTCGATAAATTGAGACGTAAGGGCACAAAAATTGATTACATAAGCATCTGTACGCCTAATTATCTGCATGATTCTCATATTCGTTTTGCTTTGAGACAAGGAGCAGAGGCTATATGCGAGAAGCCGGTTGTGCTGAATCCATGGAATCTTGATGCTTTGATAGATATTCAGAATGAAACAAAAAGGAAAGTTAACAATATCCTCCAACTCCGTTTACATCCTGCAATCATTGATTTAAAAAAGAAAATAGATAATGGGCCTAAAGATAAAGTTTATGATATTGATTTAACATATATCACTTCACGTGGAAATTGGTATTTTGTTTCGTGGAAAGGCGATGAGCAAAAATCCGGAGGAATTGCCACCAACATTGGTGTACATTTTTTTGATATGCTCACATGGATTTTTGGAGATGTAAAGCAAAATGTGGTGCATGTCTATCAGGATAATAAAGCAGCGGGTTACCTGGATCTTGAAAAAGCCCGGGTACGTTGGTTTTTAAGTGTCGATTACAACGATATCCCAGATAAAATAAAAGAGGAAGGTAAAAGAACTTTTCGCTCAATCACTGTGGACGGAGAAGAAATTGAATTTAGCGGTGGTTTCACAGATTTGCATACACTTAGTTATCAGGAGATATTAAAGGGCAATGGTTTCGGATTGTCTGATTCACGTAAATCTATAGAAACCGTCTATACAATAAGAAATTCAACACCCATTGGACTAAAAGGGGAGTACCATCCCTTATGTCACAATCTAAAATAATTAATATATGTACCAGAAGATTGTTAACAAAGAGGAGCAGTTGGCAGTAATCGGCCTTGGATATGTAGGTTTGCCAATTGCCCTGGAATTTGCAAAAAAAGTACCTGTGATTGGTTTTGACATCAAAGCAGACCGGGTTGAAATGATGAAACAAAATATCGACCCAAGCAGAGAAGTCCCGTCTGAAAAGTTTGAAGGATGTGATATTGAATTTACATCCAATCCGGAGGATCTGAAAAAGGCAAAGTTTTACATCGTAGCCGTGCCTACCCCGATAAATGAGCATAATGAGCCTGAACTAACTCCTTTGCTAAAAGCCACAGAAACGGTTGGGAGAGTTCTGAAAAAAGGAGATTATGTGGTATATGAATCAACTGTATATCCGGGAGCTACAGAAGAAGAATGTGTGCCGATTTTAGAAAATCAGTCCGGTTTAAAATACATCACCGATTTCAAAGTGGGTTTTTCACCCGAACGTATTAACCCGGGCGATAAGGTAAATACGCTCACTACCATCAAAAAAGTCAGTTCAGGTTGCGATGAAGAATCTGCAGAAAATATTGCCAAAGTTTATGAAATGGTAATCAAAGCAGGTGTGCATCGTGCTAGTTCAATTAAAGTTGCCGAAGCTGCAAAAATCATAGAAAATACCCAGAGAGATATTAACATTGCATTTATGAATGAATTGTCTATCATTTTTAATAAGATGGATATTAATACCTATGAAGTTTTGGAAGCTGCGGGAACAAAGTGGAACTTTTTAAAGTTTTACCCGGGTCTTGTAGGAGGCCATTGTATTGGTGTTGATCCTTATTACCTCACATATAAAGCAAAAGAACTTGGATATCATGCCCAGATTATCAATGCAGGACGTTTTGTAAATGATTCAATGGGAGGATACCTGGCTAAACAACTGATAAAAAAATTGATTGCCAAGGATAAGCATCCCAGGGAGATGAAGATACTAATCATGGGAGTGACGTTTAAAGAAAACGTCAGTGATGTTCGGAATTCAAAGGTTATTGATGTGTATAAGGAATTGCGCTCTTTTGGTGTGGAACAGATAGATGTATTGGATCCGCACGCATCTCATAAAGAGTTGAAAGAGGAATATGGTGTAGATATGGCTGATAAAGAGAACGGTCCTTACGATGCAATAATTGCAGCAGTGAGTCATGATGAATATGCAGGTCTTAAGGAAGCAGACTTTCTGAAAAAAGCAAAAGATGATGCTGTATTTGTTGATGTAAAAGGAATTTTTAAGGAGCAGATACAAAAACTTGATTATTGGAGTTTATAATTATATGACTTCTTTATTATTTGAATATTCGGGGTTGGTCCATTAACTTTTTATGTGACTGACATGGCGGAGCTGTGTAATAGATGGTGGATTATATAGCCAATGCGAAAAAAATGAATGTTTAATTCTAAATCAATAATATTTTGTACTTTTGATAAAAACGGATAAACCAGATGATTACAGATAAACAGAGAAGAAATCAAATAATAAGACGGATTCAGAAGATATCTCCTGATAAAATTAAAAAACTTCAGGATTTTATCGATAAACTCGAAGAAAATACGCCGAGTAAGAAGAAAGTATTGTCTTATGCAGGTGCCTGGAGCAATATTGATGATGATGTATTTAAAGACTTGACTGAGAATCTTATTTCAAAACGACAAAAGAATAAAAGAAGATTTGAATACTAGAGCTTTAATAGATACCGATATATTATCTTATTATTTTAGAGGAGACAAAAATGTTGTCAAGAATTTTGAGAATTATCTGGATACATACGAACTTATAGAGATTAGTATAATAACATATTATGAAATTAATAGTGGACTGCAAGCTAAAAACGCCTTCAAACAATTAGAAATTTTTGAAGAGTTTACCAGAGATAATTTAGTTATTCCCTTAACCGAAAATTCGTGTAAAATATCTGGAGAAATCTACTCAATTTTGAAACATAAAGGAGAGATGGTTGATGATATTGATTTATTGATTGCGGGTATCGCCATTGAAAATGAAATGATTTTGGTTACAAATAATGAAAAACACTTCCGGAGAATACCCGATTTAAAAATAGAGAACTGGACGCACAGACTATAATTGTGTTGGATGGTGGATGGCGGATTTTTGAATGTTTAAGTAAACTTTCCTGAAAAAAATGAATATGAAGAAAATTTTACTAACCGGAACTGCCGGATTTATTGGTTACCATGTGCTGCAAAAATTATTGGATCAGGGATTTGAAGTAATCGGACTGGACAATATAAACGATTATTATGAACTTCAGCTTAAATATGACCGATTAAGAAATACGGGAATAGAGCCTGGCGATATTCAGGAAAAAACATTGCTTCAAAGTAGTAAACATGACAATTATCGCTTCATAAAATCGGAATTGAGTGATAAAAATACCATAAGTGAGTTGTTTTCAAATGAAAAATTTGATTACGTAGTTCATCTTGCCGCACAGGCGGGAGTTCGCTATAGTATTACAAATCCTCATGCCTATATGGAATCCAACTGGATTGGGTTTTTGAATATCCTTGAGGCTTGCAGGCATAATGGTGTTAAACACCTTACTTATGCCAGTAGTTCCAGTGTTTATGGGTTGAACGAGGATATGCCTTTCTCTACCCACGACAATGTCGATCACCCCATTTCATTATACGCCGCCAGCAAAAAGAGCAATGAATTGATGGCGCATACTTATAGTTACCTTTACAATCTGCCTACTACCGGTCTGCGTTTTTTTACGGTATATGGTCCCTGGGGAAGACCGGATATGGCGCTTTTTAAATTTACAAAGGCCATTCTTGAAGACAAACCAATCGATGTTTACAACAATGGCGAAATGAAGCGCGATTTTACCTATATTGATGATATAGTCGAAGGCGTGTACAGAGTGATGAAAAGTATTCCGCAACCTAACCCGGAGTGGAGCGGTGAAAATCCCGATCCTGAATCTTCCCCGGCTCCTTATAAGATCTATAATATAGGAAATAACAGTCCTGTAGGTCTCATGGATTTTATCAGCGCTATAGAGGAAAAATTGGGCAAACAAGCAGAGAAAAACTTTATGCCGCTTCAGCCCGGAGATGTACCAGCCACCTGGGCTGATGTTCAACCTTTAATTGATGAATTGGGTTACACTCC
>CAYFRV010000027.1:0-12342 GCA_964345495.1 uncultured Bacteroidales bacterium
CCCTTCGTCACTTCAACGCATCCTTCAACTTCATCGTCTGATTAGCCCGTATCCCTTTATGGGTTTTCTTCAGATCGCAGCATTCATTATACACATCATGCTCGAACACGATCAGCGAACCTTTTTCATAAGCCTCATTCAGCATATCCTGTTTTTCGCTTATGGTATCCAGTTGCCACAGATCATAGGCCATATTGAAC
Organism: uncultured Bacteroidales bacterium; assembly: GCA_964345495.1. Taxonomy (GTDB): domain Bacteria; phylum Bacteroidota; class Bacteroidia; order Bacteroidales; family UBA12077; genus JAGXLC01. The sequence goes on from CAYFRV010000027.1 coordinate 201, forward strand.
AACGGGTGAATATGTGCAGCAGAAGGAACCAGATCAGCAGCAAAAACGACTTCTCTGCCGTGATAATTAATTACAGGAACCATCTGGCCTTTGGTATGCCCATTCACAAACTTAACATTTATGCCGGGGATAATCTCACCTTCTTCATGAACTAAATTCAGCAAACCAAGCGCTTCGATCGGTTTAATATTTTCTTCCAGAAAAGCGTCCTTTTCACGTATATTTGGCTTAAGCGCCCATTCCCAGTGAGATTTGCTAATCCACACTTTCGCATTCTTAAATACAGGTGCATATTCTCCCTGTTCATTTATCTTAATCGTACCTCCACAATGATCAGCATGTAGATGAGTTAATATCACATCGGTAACATCATCAAAGGAAATGCCTTTCTTATTCAGGCCTTGTTCCAGTCCGTCGCCTCCGTTAAGATGAGCATGCTCAAAAAAGCTTTTATTCTGCTTGTCTCCATACCCTGTATCTATTAAAACTACGCGGTTGTCGGTTTTGATAACCAATGAACGAAGCGCCCAGTTACAAAGATTGTTTTCATCGGCAGGATATTTATTTTCCCATATAGTTTTAGGTACAACACCAAACATGGCACCACCATCTACTTTGAAATTTGTGATATGCACAGGATAAATTTCCATAATCATTCTTTTAACATTCTACAAATTGTTATTTTTACAAAGATAAATTTTATTGAATTCGACTAATACTGATTAATCATAAAACCAACAATTTTTTTAGATGCAAGTTCATTTCATAGCAATTGGCGGAAGTGTTATGCACAACCTTGCAATTGCACTTCATAAAAAAGGATATACTGTTACTGGTTCAGATGACAAAATTTTTGATCCTTCCTATAGTAATCTTAAAAAGCACAATTTGTTACCGGATAAACAAGGCTGGGATGCGGCCAACATCCACGCAGGACTTGATGCAGTTATTTTAGGCATGCATGCAAAGCCCGACAATCCGGAGTTGCTAAAAGCCAACGAGTTAGGAGTGAAAATCTATTCGTTTCCGGAATATTTATATGAACAGACCAAAACCAAAAAGCGGGTTGTTATTGGTGGAAGTCACGGCAAAACAACTATTACTTCCATGGTCATGCATGTTCTCCGGGAAAACAACATCCGTTTTGATTATATGGTTGGTTCTCAGATAGCTGGTTTCGACACCATGGTTCATCTTGATGAAGAAAATGAAATTGCCATTTTTGAAGGCGATGAATATCTGTCTTCTCCAATCGATGAAAGACCCAAATTTCACCTCTACAAACCACATATTGCACTGATAAGTGGAATATCGTGGGATCACATCAATGTATTTCCCTCGTTTCAAATATACAAGGAGCAGTTTTCAACTTTTATAGATAAAATTGAACCTGACGGGAGTCTTATTTACTACAAAAGCGATCATACGGTTAACGAAATCGTGCAAAATAGCAGAGAAGATCTGAGAAAAATTCCATATTCTGCGCCGGATTACATTCAAAAGAACGAACAAACTTTTATTCTGACTGAACAGGGAGAATTTCCTTTGAAAATATTTGGAAGGCATAATCTGGCTAATACTGAAGGAGCCAGATTGATATGTGAACAAATTGGACTGAAAAGTGACAGGTTTTATGAAAGCATTCAGAATTTTAAAGGCGCTTCAAAAAGGCTTCAGCTTATTGGTGAAAATGAATCATCAAAAGTTTATCTGGACTTTGCACATGCTCCGTCAAAAGTAAAGGCTACGGTCAATGCGGTAAGAGATCAATATCCTGCAACGAAATTAATCGCAGGCCTGGAGCTGCATACTTTCAGCAGCCTTACTCTGGATTTTTTAAAACAGTATAATGGCACGATGGACGAAGCAGATTATTCTTTTATATTTTACAACCCAAAGACAATTGAGCAAAAAGGCTTAAAGATGATCACCCCGGAAGACATCAAAAATGCCTTCGGGTCTCAAAAAATAAGAGTTCACACGGATATTGATCAATTTTTACATGACATTAATGCACTGAAAATTGAGGAAAAGGTAGTACTTTTAATGAGCTCCGGGAATTTTGGTGATATAAATATAGAAAAAGAAGCAGAACAATTATTGTGAAATGAAACAATGTCACATAAATAGCGTTATACTGGTGTTCAGCTAAAACTTTACATTAGAATTTTTTAGAACGGATGCTTGGAATTAATCGCTTTTATTATTTTTTTGTATATTTTAAAATTCAATAATCTAACTAAATAAATTGATAAATTATGCTAGAAATTAAAGAGATCAGGAAACCAGAAGATTTTGGAGACCTTACAAAGGAACAGTTTATTGATTTTCTTTTTGAACACTTAGATCAATTTGGAGATCCAAAACCGGCTATAGAAAAATCAATTGATTACGCCTTTTCTAATGCTGAAGGTAAGGGAGGTTTCTTACTTGCTGCTTACCATGAAGGCGAATTAGCAGGTGCGCTGGTAATGAATAACACAGGAATGAGCGGGTACATACCTGAAAACATTCTGGTTTATGTTGCTGTAAATCCAAAGTTCAGAGGGAAAGGTTTTGGCGGAGAGATAATTAAAAAATCTTTCGAAATTGCGGAAGGAGATGTCAAATTACATGTAGAATATGACAATCCTGCAAAGCGTCTGTATGAACGAGTGGGTATGAAAACAAAATATGCAGAAATGCGTTATGAAAAGAAATAGCGGATTCTGTGCAAAAATATAAAACTGATTGGGGAGATTGAACAGTTACGAATCAATCTCCCGTTAAAAATAATAAATATGGCAGATCTAGTAGTAAAGACAAATAACATTATCAAAAACATTCAAAAACTGGATGACTACCTGAAAAAACATAACAAAAAATGGAGCCTGGTGAGTAAAGTGCTTTCAGGAGATATAACCTTTCTGGAAAGGATATTAACTGATGATGTGGTTCAGAGGTTACATTCAGTAGGAGATTCCAGAATGTCCAGCCTTAAAAACATAAAAAAAGTTAATCCGGATATCACAACAATCTACATCAAACCACCTGCAAAGCAGCTGGCGAAAAACATTGTCCAGTGCGCTGACATTTCGGTTAACACATCGGCTGATACCATTGAGATATTAAATAAAGAAGCAAAAAAGCAGAAAAAAATACATAAGGTAATCATATTTATCGAGCTTGGTGAGTTAAGAGAAGGAGTCGTGCGGGAGAACATCGTTGAATTCTATAAACGTGTATTCAATCTTCCAAATATCGAAATTATTGGCATAGGGTCCAACCTGGGATGCATGTATGGAATTGAACCCACTTACGATAAACTTGTTCAGTTGAGCCTCTTTAAGCAGCTACTTGAAGAGATGTTCAATCAGAATATTGAATTGATATCAGGAGGAAGCTCTATTACTCTGCCGTTAATTAAAAAGCAATTGGTTCCTTCTTCAATTAATCATTTCCGCATAGGCGAAGCAGCTTTCTTTGGCACTAGTCCTTTGGATGATAAAAAATTTGATAATTTATCCACTGATACTTTTAATTTTGAAGCGAATATCCTGGAAATGGAAGAAAAATGGACTGTACCGGACGGGGTTGTAAGTGAGGCGAATATTGGGCATACAGCAAAACAGGAAGAAGGTGATGAGTATGAAAAAACTTATCGGGCTATACTGGATTTTGGCATGCTGGATGTTGATGTGAATGACCTGAAAGTTAAGGATAGAAATATAAATTTTATAGGAACTACTTCAGATATGACCGTGTACGACCTGGGAAGTAATTTGAACTCAAAGATGAAACAAAAATATAAAGTGGGAAATAAAATCTTTTTCAAACCAAATTATATGGCAGTTGCGCGATGCATGAATTCAAAGTTTGTCGATTTAAAAATAAGGTAGGCCGGAATTAAATCAGGCAAATTCAGAACTAGAGGTAAATTTAGAATATCCATCAATTTTCTGATGAGTAAGCAGTAGGCGCTCACCAATATGCACCGGAAAGATTCGACATGTTGCGCTGAAGATATAATTTTAAATTTTCTGAAATGTTTGGTTATTTATTGGTATTCAACGCAATACAAACAACTGCAATTTTTTTTAGCTTTTTTTATCAAATTATTTGTAAAAAAGATAAAAAGCTTTAGTTTTGCATCACCAATTTGAGTTGTTCATTACAACACGGTCCGTTCGTCTAGGGGTTAGGACGCCAGGTTTTCATCCTGGTAACAGGGGTTCGATTCCCCTACGGACTGCATTTTTTAATTAAAAAAGAAAAATAATGCCAAATCACAAGTCAGCCGAGAAAAGAGTAAGACAAGCGGAAAAGAGAAAGCTGCACAATAAGTATTATGCAAAAACTATGCGTAATGCTGTCAAAAAGCTAAGACAGACTACTGACAAACAAGAAGCTGAAAAGAAACTTCCAGAAGTAGCTGCCATGGTTGATAAGCTTGCGAAGATGAACGTGATTCATAAGAACAAAGCTTCAAATTTAAAGTCGAAGCTTACCAAGCATGTTAACAGTCTAAGCTAAGATTTAAACAAGATTTTATATAGAAAACCTTCTTGCGTTTGCAAGGAGGTTTTTTTTGTTTACTAGCTGTTCCCGATATACCAAGCACTTTCCGAAACAAATAATTTTATTATAGAAGTAAGTGATAATTTACAGCTCTAAAAATCACTCAGCATCATTGGAAAACGAAGTTTCTCATCCGAATAAAATCTAATATAACAATGAATTATTCTTATGCAAATTATGGAAAATTATATCTTCCCCATTATATTCTGCATATTATCAGTGCTTTTCGTCAATACTGTCAAAGTAACCATTAAAAAATTGATGGTAATTCTGAACTCTTATTTATCCACAAACAGTTGCCAGCCAAAAATCCCGTTTACCTGAGCACTTTCAGCCTGCTAACATCCAACCGAATAAAAATAAAAAGCATCATAGTAAAAGCCCAAAGCGAGGAGCCGCCATAGCTTATAAAAGGCAAAGGAATCCCAATTACAGGAACTAGGCCGATGGCCATGCCAATATTGACCGTAAAATGGAATAAAAAGATGGAAAGGACGCCATAGCCATATATCCTGCTGAAAAGGGATCGTTGCCTTTCCGCCAGAAATAATAGCCGTAATAATAGAATTAGAAACAATACAATTAAGATAAACGATCCTACAAAGCCAAATTCTTCACCAATCGTGCTAAAGATGAAATCTGTGCTTTGTTCGGGAACAAAGTCAAATTTAGTTTGTGTTCCTTTTAAATAACCCTTGCCGGAGAAACCTCCTGAACCAATAGCAATTACAGATTGATTAACATTGTATCCGGCACCCTGAGGACTGTCCTCAAGTCCTATTATCTGAACTATTCTTCTTTGTTGGTGTGGCTGTAAAAAGCTGTCAAACACAAAATCTATTGAGTAAGTATAAGCAATAGAAAAAAAGACAAATAAAATATATAAGGGAACTTTTGAAATTTTATAATAATAGGCAAAAACAAGATAAAAAATACCAGACAGGAGAAATCCGCCTAAAATAATATAGATGTATTCAATATTCAGTGCAGTAAATTCATCAAGTCCTAAAAATATTGCAGCATTACCTATAAAAATAAGGAGAGAAACAAGTGTTTGTTTTAAATTTCTTTGAATAAATAAAAAGATCAAATGTGCGATAAGTATAGCTCCCAGGGCAAGAATAAGTTTCTCAACTAAAAACGACAGAATAAAAAGAATAATAAGGTATACCCCCAATAATAAAACAGCAGATGATAGACCTTCTCTGTATAATGGCAGTATAAAAGCTACAAATACAAGAGCAGTTCCGGCATCCTGAATGAAAATCAAAGCCAGAGGAAGAAGAATAAGCCCGGCTACTTTGAGGTAGGTCTTTAGATCATTTAATTTAATATTGAAACCACTTAAATATTTTGCAATAGTTAAAGCAGTAGCAATTTTAGCAAATTCAGCGGGCTGGAAACGTACATTGCCAATTCTTAACCATGCTTTAGTGCCATGTGTTTCTTCACCAATAAAGAGAACAGCTATTAACAGAATTATAAGAATTATATAGAAGCCATAGGCAAAAAATGAGAAAAAATTACTGTCTATAACCATGATCAGTATTGCGATCAGGAAAGCAGCGGAAATCCATAGGAATTGTTTCCCATATCTTTGAGAGAAATCAAAAATACTCTGATGTTCCTCATTATAGAGCGCAGAATAAATTGTTAACCATCCTATGAATACTAGAACAACGTAGAGGATGACGGTAAACCAGTCAATATTTGTCCAAACATTAATCTTCCTTCTCATGTCGTCCTTTTATTAGATTTTTCTCAGTTACGTATCTTTCCCACCATTTAACTGAAATCTTCTTATTCAGATATTTTTCGATCATCAGTTTTGCTGTTGGCGCTGCCCATGTTGCACCAAAGCCACCATTTTCTATATACACCGCAATGGCTATTTTGGGATCATCTTTTGGTGCAAAAGCAATAAAAATGGAATGATCTTTACCGTGTGGATTTTCTGCTGTCCCGGTTTTTCCACAAACGGTGATGCTATCTAAAGCAGCAGTTCTTGCAGTACTTCCACTTCCTGCAGGGCCGTTGACTGCAAGATCCATACCTTCTATAATCGTTTCAATATAAGAGGAATCAATCTTAGTTTCATTTTTCTGTTTAAATCGTTTGCTTATTGTTTCTTTTCCTTCAATTCTTTTAACAATATGTGGTGTGTAATAATGTCCCCGGTTGGCAATAGCCGCAGTCATATTCGCCATTTGGATGGGGGTCGTACCTATTTCACCCTGTCCGATAGCTAATGACACTACATTCAGTGCTTTCCACCTTCCGGCAGGATAAATATTGTCATAATAGGTTGAATTGGGAACCAGTCCCGGAAGTTCGTTAGGAAGGTCGATGTTGAGCCTGTTTCCAAAACCAAAAGATTCAACGTAGGTTTCCCATTGATTTAGTGCCTCTCCGGGCCATTCGTAATCGGGGTTGTTTAAAATCCGTAAAAAAGTATTGCAATAATAGGTATTACAAGAAACCTGGATAGATTCAATTAAATTGGTAGGAGATTTATGATCGTGACACCCTACATGGAAGTTCCCATAATAAAAACCACCCCTGCAGCCGAATTTGGTTCGTGTGCGCACAACACCTTCTTGCAGGCCAATCATAGCATTCATGACTTTGAAGGTTGATCCCGGGGGATAACTAGCCATAAGAGCTCTGTTGAAAAGAGGCTCGAGTGTGTCGTTATTTAATTTCTCATAATTTTTGCCGCGTTTCCTGCCAACCAGCATTGCCGGGTCATAATTTGGAGAGGAAACCAACGATAAGATGTCGCCGGTTTCAGGTTCGATCGCAACAATACTTCCTATTTTATTTTGCATCAGCTTTTCCCCATATCGCTGTAGTTCAAGGCTAATTGTAGATATTATATTGTTGCCTTTTTTAGCTTTTTGATCAAATTTACCGTCTTTATAAGATCCTTTTATTCTGTTATGAACATCAACAAGGTACATTTTTACGCCTTTTTCTCCCCTGAGGTGCTTTTCATAAGATTTCTCAATGCCGCTTATGCCTATATAATCACCGGATTTGTAGTAATCGCTTGTATCTACCAATTTATCACTTACTTCGCCAACATAGCCTAAAGCATGTGCCGCAACAGAATCCTGGTATTTTCTTACAGTACGCGGCTGGACAAAAAAACCGGGAAATTTATATAGTTTCTCTTGCAACCTGGCATAAGTTTCTGATGATACCAGTTTTAAAAATGGTGATGGTTTATAATATGAATAGTTCTTAGCAGAATCAAGTTTGCTTTTAAGATAGGTCTGTGGAATGTCAAGAATATTGCAAAATTCGGTAGTATCAAATTTTTGAATTCGGTTTGGGGTAACCATAATGTCATACGCAGCCTGGTTATAAACAACCAGGTTACTGTCCCTGTCATAGATTAATCCGCGTGCAGGGTATTGGGTTATGCGACGTAAGACATTATTATCAGCAGAGAGCTGATAAGATTTATCCAAAACCTGAACCGAAAACAGCTTTGTTAAAAATACCAGCGCAACGAGAACAATAATTCCTCCAATTATATTTCTTCGAACTGCATAGATATCCAATGATAAACCCCTTTATTTTTTTATGAATAATTTGATAAACAAGATTAGAATCAATGAAAACAAGCCACTTAATATAGCTCTTGAAAAGGTTTGGAAAAAACCATCCAGTTTAAACACTTCTATATAAAACAGAAACAAATGATGAGCCAGAACCGACAAAGCAGCATATTTAAAAAACCAACCAATGCCGTAATCCTGGATCGAAGGTGTGCTGTCAGGCTCATAGCCTCCCCTGGGTTCCATACTGCTCAACAATCCGGGTCTCAAAAATGCGAGAAATACAGTGGCTGAAGCATGCATGCCAACAGTGTGAGTAAACAAATCAATGCTAAGGCCTAGAATAAATCCCAATACCAAAAGCCCCCATTTTGGGGTGTCAAAAGGGAGAGTTAAAATGAACAGAATATAGATATAAGGATTTATATAACCGCTCAGTTGAATATTATTGAAAATTAATACCTGGAGCAAGACCAGGATTATAAAACTAAGAATATATCGGGGCAAAATATTAATCATCGTACTTCACTTGATTTTCTAATTTTTCTTTTTCCTGTTTTCTTAAATTACGAATTATATAGACTTCAGAAATTTGTTTAAAATCCACAGACAATCGGGCTTTTATCTCATAAAACCGTCCGCCTTTTTCTTCAAAATCTTCAACATACCCGACAGGAATCCCCTCCGGGAAAATACTCGAATAACCACTTGTGACAATAGTATCATTTTTTGAAATTTCTGCATGAAGCGGTATCTCTCTTAAATAGGCGAATTTGTAATTTTGGCCATCCCATCCTAAAGGTCCGAAAAATTCACTTTCTTTCATTTTGGAGCTGATCTTTAACTCTGGATTTAATAAAGAAATAGCTGTAGAAAAATGCTCAGATACTCCCCGGATAACACCTATAATGCCGTTTCTGGTTATTACTCCCATTTCGGGTTTTATCCCGTCAGACTTCCCCCGATTTAACGTTATATAATTATGTTGTTTGTTTACTGAGTTATTTATAATCTTGGCAGAAATAATTTCGTATTGTTGCTTGTAATTGGTATCAACTTGTGTTTTAAAAGAATCTCGGTCGACTTCAAGATTTTTTTGGATCAGATTTCTCAGCCTTGTATTTTCTTTTTTCAGTCTTTCATTTTTCTCTTTTAAGGTCAGATACTCATTGAATTTTTCAATTTTTTGATAAAACCCACCTGAAACAGACCTTGTAAAATTCACAAATTTTGTTTGCTGATAATTATTATTATTGATGAGTAGAAAAATGGCAAACGCTTCAATAAAGATAAAGAGTATGATAAAGTGGTTCTTTATTAAAAAACGTATTAAATTATGCATAAATACTTACAAACCTTATTATCTCATTAAGAAAGAAAAGTTTTCTACATTTTTTAAGGCAATTCCGGTGCCTCTTGCAACAGCATGAAGTGGATCATCTGCAACATGGAACTTAATACCAATTTTATCTGACAGCCGTTTGTCAAGGCCTCTCATTAGAGCCCCGCCACCTGTTAAATAAATTCCTTCATTAACAATATCGCTGTAAAGTTCGGGTGGTGTCTGCTCTAAAACGCTTAAAACAGCAGTTTCTACTTTGTTAATAGATTTATCAAGACAATGAGCTATTTCCTGGTAAGAAATCGGTATTTCAACCGGCATAGCAGTCATTAAATTTGGACCCCTGACGAGAAAATCTTCGGGTGGGTTTTCGAGATCAGATAAAGCAGAGCCAACATTGATCTTAATTTCCTCTGCCGTTCTTTCCCCGATTTTTATGTTATGCTGATGACGCATATAAGATTGTATATCAGCAGTAAAGCTGTCTCCTGCAATTCTGATTGATTTATTGCAAACAATACCACCAAGCGCAATAACAGCGACTTCGGTAGTTCCACCACCTATGTCTACAACCATACTTCCTGAAGGCTCTTCAACATCAATGCCCATTCCTATTGCTGCAGCCATTGGTTCATATATCAGGTAAACATCTCTTCCTCCTGCATGCTCGGAGCTGTCACGTACAGCCCTTATTTCCACTTCTGTACTGCCCGAAGGGATACATACGACCATTCGCAAGGTGGGAGCAAAAAATTGTGTCTTACGATTAACCATCTTTATCATCCCCCGTATCATCTGCTCTGCAGCGTTAAAGTCTGCAATTACACCATCTTTAAGGGGTCTAATGGTTTTTATATTCATGTGTGTTTTACCATGCATTTGGCGAGCTTTTTCGCCTATAGCGACAAGTTTCCCGGTAGTTTGTTCGATAGCAACAATTGAGGGTTCATCAACAACTACTTTGTCATTATATATTATTATGGTATTGGCAGTGCCAAGATCAATAGCATATTCCTGTGTAAATAAAGAAAAGATTCCCATTTTTTTATGTGTGTTTTAAGTTTCTAATTTTCTGTTAATGTTTAAAATGCCTTACTCCGGTAAAGACCATAGACATACCTGCCTCATTGCAATAGTCTATAGATTCCTGATCCCGCTTAGAACCACCGGGCTGTATAACAGAACTGATGCCTGCTTTTTGTGCAATCTCAACTGAGTCTTTGAACGGGAAAAAAGCATCCGAAGCCATAACAGCTCCATGAAGGTCAAAGTCAAAATTGTTTGCTTTTTCAATTGCCTGTTTTAAGGCATCAACTCTCGAGGTTTGGCCCACTCCGCTGGCGCACAGTTGCTTGTCTTTGACTAAAACAATTGCATTCGATTTCGTATGTTTTACAATTTTATTTGCAAATAGTAAATCTTCTATTTCTTTTTCTGAGGGTTCTTTTTGAGTTACTGTATCCAGGTCACTTTTGTATTCTGTTCTTATATCTTTGTCTTGTACAATCACACCATTTAGTAGCGATCTATACTGTTGTTTCGGAAGAGATGCACTTTTTTGAATCAGGATAATACGATTTTTCTTCTGCTTTAATACTTCTAAAGCTTCATCATCATAAGCAGGTGCGATTATTACTTCAAAAAATAATTTGTTGATTTCTTGTGCTGTTTCGCTATCTACTTTACTATTTGTAATTAATATTCCTCCAAAAGCTGAAACCGGGTCTCCTGCAAGCGCCGCTTTCCATGCCTCCTGAAGGTTATTTCTTGTGGCAATTCCACATGCATTGTTATGCTTTAGAATTGCAAATGTTTTTGGATCAAAATCAGCGATAAGATGAATTGCAGCATCAATGTCAATCAGGTTGTTGTATGAAATCTGTTTCCCATGTAATTGTTCAAACAGCTCATTAAAATCTCCATAAAAAATGCCGAGCTGATGTGGATTTTCTCCATATCGGAGCTCTGTTTTTTTGTGTTCACTCTGTTTAAAGAATGGTTTGCTGAACTCTTTGTTGAAATATTTGAAAATTACTGTATCATAATGTGAAGTAACATCAAAAGCTTCCAGTGCCAGTTCTTTGCGTTTTAAAAGGGTGGTTTCTCCATTTTCATTAAGAATTTCCATCAATGTGTTATACTGATCTTTTGAGGGAATTACAACCGTGTCTTTGTAATTCTTTGCTGCTGCCCTTATGAGAGAAATGCCTCCGATGTCAATTTTTTCAATGATTTCATCTTCTTCAAATGTCTGTTTTAAGGTGTCTTCAAAAGGATATAAATCTACCACCACTAAATCAATCTCAGGAATATCATAGTTCTCCTGTTCTTTTCGATCTTCTTCATTATCTCTTCGGAAGAGAATTCCACCAAAAATTTTTGGATGTAAAGTTTTCACTCTGCCGGAGAGAATGGACGGATAATTTGTCGTTTTTTCGACAGGTATTGATTTTATTCCCAAATTTTCAATGAATTTTTGAGTGCCCCCTGTAGAATATATTGTTACTCCTAATTGGTCGAGTTTTTTTATAACCGGTTCAAGATTATCTTTATTGTAAACTGATATTAAAGCTGATTGGATTTTTTTTAGGCTACTCATTTCCATACATTATTTTGTGCAACAAATTTATCAAAATAAATCCAATTCTAATACGAATTAAAGATGTGATTAATAAAAAAA
>CAYFRV010000027.1:12442-19050 GCA_964345495.1 uncultured Bacteroidales bacterium
CGTCAAACATATTTATTAACCATAAAATTTGAGCGTATGAACTTAAGAATTATGGCACTGGCCATTGTCACTTTGATGGCTTTTAGCTGTTCAAACAAAAAGCAGAATGAACAAGAGGCAACAGATGGGAAAGAGAATAAAGAAAAAACTGAAGTGTTAAAGATTTCAGAAATTTTTGAGGAACCTGAAAATTATGTAGATAAACAAATTACGGTAAAAGGAATGGTTGTCCATGTATGTCAGCATGGAGGTAAAAAATTACATGTGTCAGAAACCGGATCTGAACAAAAACTTAGAATAAAAGCCGGTAAAGATATGTCACCATTTGAACAGGAAATTGAAGGTAGCGAGGTTCAAATAACAGGAAAATTTACAGAGGAACGTATTGATCAGGATTATATCGATAAGCTGAAAAAAGGTGATTCAGAAGAACATCATGACCATGCTGAAGAAGAATCAGGAGAAGGCAAGGACAGCCACGGTGTTTCAGAGGAATATATTAAAGAACTGAAAGAAAAAATCGAAAACAGTGAAAAAGGATATATTTCCGAATATTGGCTTATAGCAGATGAAGTTAAAAATATAGAAGAATAAGTAAGATATAACTAAAGGCACATGATGTTTTCAAAATTACACTTATGTGCCTTTTTTGATTAAAAACAAAATTCTGATGAAGTGGCGAAAAATTAACCGGATAATCCATCGGGATTTGGGTTATTTCTTTTTTGGAATGACAGTTATTTATTGCTTGTCCGGCATTGCTTTAAATCACAAGGTGATTGACAACTGGAATTCAGAATACCGTATTACAAGTAAGAAATTTTCTGTGCAGGATTTACCGGAATCAAAAGATGAAATAGATAAAAGTTATGTCAAAGCAATCGCAAACCGTTTTAATGAGAAAGACCACTTTAAAAACTATTATTTTCCCGAACCGGATCTTTTAAAAATTTTTATTGATGATGGTAACATTACAGTAGACTTAAGCACCGGAGAAGGAAATATTGAAACATCCAAAAGGCGCCCTGTTTTTTATGAAGTGAGCTATTTGCATTACAATCCTAACAGATGGTGGACCTGGTTTTCTGATATTTTTTCGGGCGGCTTAATATTGATAGCAATATCAGGGCTTTTTATCTTACGCGGCAAAAAAGGCATTAAAGGAAGAGGTGCCTGGCTGACAACTGCCGGTATTCTGATTCCTTTAATTTTTCTGTTTTTCACTTTGTACTCATAAAAAGAAATCAAAGCAATTTAGGCTTCCATTCGCAGGTTATATGGAAATATCTTTTCTTTATCTCTCCAAATGAAATTATTATTTTTTAGATGTATTTTCTTATTAAATTTGTCTTCTATGAATTTTTCAAATTATAATTGCGATTAATTCAAAAACTGAAAGTAATTTTAAATAGCGATATTTTAATAAGCATCCACTTCTATGAAACTTATATATTTTATGTGGTTCAAAAAAAGGATTTATCAATGAAAGGCGGAATTTTAAGGCTAATCCTGTCAATGGTTTTCTTTACTACAAGTTTATGTTTTTCCTCTTCTGCAGTTCATGCAGAATCTGACTCTATTCCTATATTCCCGGATTTAGTTTATGAATACAGAATTACAGAACTCAACAATTTAACTCCAATAGAATTGGAATACAACAAACATGTACGGCGATACATTGATGTATATACAATTGAAAGAAGGGAGCATTTTGCCAAAATTGTCGGAAAAGCCGAGCGTTACTTTCCAATGATCGAAGAGAAACTTGATGAATATGGCTTACCACATGAGTTAAAGTACCTGGCAGTGGTTGAGTCAGCTTTAGATCCTTTTGCTGTTTCAAGCTCCGGAGCAGTTGGACTTTGGCAGTTTAAACTGAATACAAGTCGTATGTTTGATTTGAAGGTAAACTCTTACATTGATGAAAGACGAGACCCATACAAGTCAACCATAGCCGCTTGTAAATATTTAAAATACCTGCATGATACCTATGATAACTGGCAACTGGCATTAGCTTCCTATAACGGAGGACCAGGCGTAGTGAGAAAAGCAATCGCCCGATCTGACGGAGAAAGGTCTTTTTGGAAACTCTTCCCCCATCTTCCGGAGCAAACGAAGGGGTATGTTCCGGCTTTTATTGCGGTAAATTATGCAATGAATCACATAGAAGAACATAATATTAAACCTATAAAAATCAATCATAACCATTTCGAAATGGATACGGTGAAAATTTCTTCGGAAACTTCTTTTCAAAAATTAGCAGAAACTTTAGACATGGAGGTTTCTGTTTTGAAAGATTTAAATCCAATGTATCGCCGGAATGTTATTCCTAACCTTAACCACCCTTCTCATTTGATTTTACCTAAAGATAAGGTGGTTAGGTTTTTGGAGAATGAAGAAGAAATATACAATGGCCCGGAAAAAGATTATGCACAGGAAGATGTGCCGGAAAAGCAAAAGGCAAAAATTATTCACAGAGTAACAAAAGGCGAATATTTCCATAAAATTGCCATGAAGTATAATTGCAGTATCGAGGAAATAATGGAATGGAATAACCTGGAAAGCAACAATCTACAGGTAGGACAAAAGTTGGAAATTTGGGTTGATCCCAAATATCTGGAAAAGATAAAGGAAGAACAAACAAGAATAAAAGAAGAGAATTCAATTGATACTAACAGGCGAGTAGTTTATTATACCATTAAAAAAGGAGATACCATCTGGAGTATTGCAGATAAATTTAATTGCGATTCAATTGCAGAATTACTCAGGACAAATGGCATACAGGATGAAACAGATATAGAGCCGGGAAAGAAGCTTAAAATCTATCTTAATCACTAATTGTTGTCTTCCGTTATTTTGCTAATATTACGCGTCAATAAAGTCGCAGGCAATCAATATTTTTTTTATTTTTATGCTAAACTAATTAATTAAATATAAAGGTCATGAAAAGAAATTCTTTTATTAACATATCGATCATTGCAGCAATGACCATTTTCTTTTTTGCCTGTAAGCCTGATCAGCAAGGAAGTGGTTCTATGCCAGGAGTGGCAGGAAAACCAGGAGAGATACTTGTGGTTATGGACACAGCTCAATTTAATAAAAAACCCGGTTTAGCAATTAAAGAGAAATTGCAGCGGGCACAAGTGGCTTTGCCACAGGCTGAACCTATATTTGAGCTGGTTAACATACCACCCCATAGCTATAAAAATATTTTCAGGCGATATAGAAATATCCTGGTTGTTGATATTGACGATCAGTATTCAAAACCACGATTTGCTGTCAGAAAAAATGTACATGCACAACCACAGACAGTAATACATGCACAGGCCGGAGATTTTAAATCGCTGCAAAATTTATTCGCACAAAAAGGAGAAACAATTGCAGGGAAATTTATGGAAGCAGAGCGCCAAAGGTACATTAATACCTACAGAAATATGTCAAACCAGGGTGCGATGAAACGAATCAAAGAAAAATTCGGGATTGAACTTGTTATTCCCAAAGGTTATTCACTTGCTATAGATACAAATAACTTTGCATGGATTGAACATGATCCGAGGGATTATATTCAGGGAATATTGATATACAAACACGAATATAAAGGTGATCAATCTTTCAAAATGGAGCATTTAATGGAAGTCAGGGATAAATTTACGAAGAAATATGTACCTGGTCCATCTCTGGATTCATATATGACTATTGAAAAAGAAATTATCCCATACCTTGATAAAAAAACAATTAATGGTCATGAAGTTGCTTTTATGAGGGGTTTATGGAAAGTCGAAAATGATTTTATGGGCGGACCATTTATTAACGTTTCAGTTCTGAGTAAAGATAAAAAACACGTAATTACAGTAGATGGCTTTGTTTATGCTCCGAGCTTCTCTAAACGCGATTATTTAAGACAATTAGAATCTATTATTTATACACTGGACTTTAAGAAATAGGATTTTTGGATTTTATTTCAGTTATAGAGTTGCGACCATAGAAAACGGTCTTAAATCCTGAATAAAATATTTAGTAAATGATTCCCAATTATAAAAAAATACAGGAACAACCCCTGGATATCTCTGTTGTTTACCTCGCAGATAAGGAGGCTGATTTCAGCGAATATTCTTTTACAACAAGTGAGTTGGAATACATAAAGAAACAGATTCAAAATGAAAAGACTTCTATTGATGTAAACTCATATTTTAAGCGCTCCTACGTTCGCATAATTCCAGGCGATAAAGAGAAACATGAGGCAGAAGAGTCTTTACGCAGGGTGGCATCTGATCTGATTCCACTTCTGAAAGAGCACAACGAACAAGAAATCGTAGTTGTGGATGTTTCTGATGAACCTGATTTGACTTACGCTTTTTTAGAAGGCTTTGGCCTGGGGCAATATAGATTTTTAAAATACCGGACTCAAAAAGAAAAAAGCGAGGAAAATTTTGTAAAAGAAATACAGGTGCTTAGCAACGGAGTGGATGACCTGGCTATCAAAAACCTGGAAGTAACTTGTTCTGCAGTTTTTCAGGCACGAGACCTGGTTAATGAACCTGTTTCATTTCTTACTGCTACGCAATTGGGCAAAGAATTCCAAAGAATGGGCGATGAATCGGGATTTACTGTAGATGTATTCAGCAAAAAGAAGATTGAAAGTTTAAAGCTGGGTGGACTTCTTGCTGTAAATAAGGGAAGTGTTGAGCCACCTACTTTTTCTGTAATGGAATGGAAACCTTCCAATGCAAAAAATGACAAACCAATTGTCCTTGTTGGAAAAGGCATCGTATATGACACAGGCGGGTTAAGCCTGAAACCTACTTCCTCAATGCTGGGGATGAAATCTGATATGGCCGGAGCAGCTACTGTGGCTGGTGTTATGTATGCTGTGGCTTCAGGAAATTTACCCTACCATATTATTGGGTTGGTTCCCGCTACTGATAACCGTCCGGATGGAAACGCCTATACTCCGGGAGATGTTATAAAAATGCATAACGGCAAAACAGTAGAAGTAATTAATACTGATGCTGAAGGACGTATTGTTTTAGCAGACGCATTGAGTTTTGCAAAACAATATGAACCGGAATTTGTTATGGATTTTGCAACCCTTACAGGCTCTGCATCTGTAGCAATAGGTCCTCAGGGAGTTGTTGCCATGGGAAATGCTGACGATACAATTTTTAATTCTCTTATCAGGAGCGGCTACGATACTTACGAGCGTGTTGTGAAGCTGCCATTTTGGGAAGAATATAATGAAATGATAAAATCTGACATTGCTGACATAAAAAATGCAGGAGGGAGAGAAGCAGGCGCTATTACCGCCGGAAAATTTCTGGAACATTTCACGAATTACCCATGGATCCATATTGACATTGCTCCAATGGCTTATTTAGACAAAAAGGATTATTACAGAGGAAAAGGAGCAACCGGAATTGGTATAAGGTTGTTTTTAAAATTTATTGCTTCTTTGTACAAAAAATAAAATTCAAAATATTTAATTAGATATGACACAACAACAAGATAAACTAAAGATAGGAATTACACATGGCGACATCAATGGAATTAGTTACGAAATCATTATAAAAACCTTAATGGATAACCGCATTATGGAACTTTGTACTCCAATTGTTTATGGCTCTGCAAAGGTTGCGGCTTATCATCGTAAAGCACTTGATATTGAAAATTTTAGTTTGAATATAGTCGCCGATGCAGACAAAGCTAATCCCAAACGCCCTAATGTAATCAATTGTATAGATGATTCAACCCGTGTAGAATTGGGTAAATCGACTTATGCTGCAGGTACCGCTTCATATAAGGCGCTGGAGAAAGCTGTGGAGGATCTGAAGCATGAGAAGATCGATGCACTTGTAACTGCACCGATTAACAAGGATAATATTCAATCTGAAGATTTTACCTTTCCCGGACATACTGAATATCTTGCACAACATTTTCAACCGGATTCAGAAGAAGTATTAATGTTAATGGTTAGTAATCTGTTGCGTGTCGGAGTAGTTACAGGGCATATTCCATTAAAAGATGTTGCATCTCAATTAACTCAGGAGAAAATTTTCAGCAAGTTAAAGACATTGAATCATACGCTCATTCAGGATTTTAGAATAAGAAAACCGAAAATAGCAGTTTTCGGACTGAATCCGCATGCCGGTGACAAAGGGCTTATTGGTGATGAAGAGAGTAACATAATCCTTCCTGCCATCCAAAGAGCAAAAGACAATGATATTCTTGCTTTTGGTCCTTATCCGGCTGATGGCTTTTTAGGTTCCACTAATATTCAGCAATTTGATGCTATTCTTGCAATGTATCATGATCAGGGGCTTGCCCCGTTTAAAGCACTGGCTTTTAATGAAGGCGTAAACTACTCTGCCGGGTTAAGCATTGTAAGAACTTCACCCGGCCATGGCACAGCCTATGAAATCGCAGGAAATGGAAGTGCTTCACCTGAAAGTTTCCGCAATGCACTGTTCCTTGCTATCGATATAGCCAAGAAACGAAAGGAATACAAGGAAATTTCATCTGAACCACTGGAAATTAAGGATAAATCAAAATCAGATAGTTCCGCACAACATTAAAATTGAACTTTAGTTTGTAAGAGGTGTTAAACATTAAGA
>CAYFRV010000028.1:0-18717 GCA_964345495.1 uncultured Bacteroidales bacterium
AGGTGATCTATTTACTGAACCAATTTAAGGTTCATACATAAGAGTTGAATGTAGTTAGTAAGTAGTAAGTAAGCTGTCCTTCCCTGACATAGATTGATCACAAAAGTCAACTTACTATGAAAGCAAATATTAAAAAAATGAGAACATACTGATCAAATGCATGCTCTCATTTCTTAAAATCTGTTGTTAATATATTCCTAAAAGTAAAAACTTAATCCTCCTCCAATTAAATGATACGCATTATCATTCAATCCAATTTCACTTTCGAAGAGTAAGCTCATTGTGTTTGATAAACCAACTTCCAATCCTATCGGAATCCAGAACAAGCCCTGCAGCTCTGTAGACTCATCTCCTTCATTATTGGTGGTTTTAACAAAATTCATATCCGTATCAAACCCGCCATATAAACGAAGATCACTCTTAATGGGAATTACAAAATTGAGTGTGCCGTCAAGACCAAAATTATTGAAATTGTGAGCACCCACGGAAAGGGAAACTCTTCGTCCCAAGGCAAATTCAAGGTCAGCGCCAAAATAATCAGGGTTGCCAAAACCATATTTCACACCAACATCTAAACCCGATTTAACGCCATACCCGGCATGTGTAAATAACATAAAATCTTCACCCCCATTAACCAGAACGGCTGGTTCAACACCCAAAGAGAACACACCTTGCTTTAAAGTTTGGCCGGTATTAAAAACCTGGGCCTGCACATTAGCAGTAAATGCAATGGCTACAATAATCAGAAAAATCTTTTTCATAAATAAAAATAATTAGAATTAAAACTAGTTTGGAGTTTCCAGACAAATATAAAAAAAAAAGTAACTACAACTATATTGTAAACTTTTCATTCAGCATTAATACAAACACTCACCCATCTACTGGTTCAATCATTCGTTCTGCATTTTTATTCTCCAATCTGCCAATAAAATTGCTAATACTGACTTATTAGCAAATTGATGAACATTTTAATTTCAACTCTAATTCCTAATTTTCCTATATCATCTTCTTTATTTCACGCCATTCTTCAAAGCTAAAGCGGGCACCTTTTTGACTAAGGATTTTAGAGGCAAGAAAAGCGCCAACTTTTCCACAGTGAGTCAGATGATAATTCTCCATAAGCCCGTAAAGAAAGCCTGCAGCAAATAAATCGCCTGCACCGCTCGCATCTATTGGATCTACAGGTGCAGCAGAAATATGATAGAACTCTTCTCCACGTTGGATATAAGAACCCCTTGAACCAAGTTTTGCAACAACGATATCACAATCTTTGGCTATCTTTCGTATGGCTCGTTCAGGTTCTTGTCCGGTATAGGAAAAGATTTCAAGGTCATTGGCAAATAATATATCCACCTTGTTTTTTATAAATTTCTTCAAAAATTCTCTGTTTCCTTCAGCAAAATGACTGCTGGCAATGTCAAACACAACCTTCATATAATTCAGCTTTCCAAAATCAGCAAGGGCTTCCATCAATTCATGGTTGTTCATTAAATATCCATCTATGTAAAGATAGTTATATCCATAAAAATACTGTTCACTAAGGTCTCGTGGTTCAAACCTGGAATTTACCCCGGAATACCCAATAGTTGTTGCTTCTTTATCAGAACTGATAAGATGAAGAATTTTGCCTGTGTCTCCGTCTTTTTTGATCAGATTTAGTTTAATTCCTGAGTCATTCATTTCGCTTTCAAAAAGCTTCCCATATTCGTCATCTGCCAGAACTCCCAAAAATGATGTATCAAATCCCAGGTTTCCTAATGCACTGATGGTATTTGCTGCAGATCCACCGGAGCTCACTGTAGCCTGACTTGTATCCAATGCATTAAAAATCTGATCAAACTTCTTCTTATCCACATGTTCTTTGCTGCCTTTAGGTATCCCATTTTCCTTTAAAACCTTCTCCGAATCCAGGTCTAAAATAATATCGATCAGTGCGTTTCCTATTCCAACAATCTTTGACATAACCTTACTTTTTAGTTTCCTAAATATAATGAAAAGCAATGAAACAAAAATTCTCCTGATGAAAAAATATTCAAGTATCAATTTGAAGAAAATTATGCTAATAAGGAAATAAAAAGTCAAAACTAAAACTGCCCATCAACACATAAAAATATACAGAGAAGCTTTCAAAAAATCATCACATCAATAAAAAAAACTTAAAAATTATTTGGTTTATTTTATAAACTACTTTATATTTGTATAAACTAATAAAATAATTAACTATGGAAGACACCAATTTAACACCAAAAGAAAGCCTCAATGTAATCAATAAAATGATTGCAGATACAAAAGGAAGAATGAATGAGAATGGTTCTACATTTCTTTTATGGGGATGGGCGGTACTTATTTGCGCTATAGCCCAGTTCATACTATTTCAATTGCAACTCTATTCGTATAATTTTTTCCCTTACTTCCTTCTTATTCCTGTAGGGATCTATACATGGTTTCATGAAAGAAAAAAACACAAACGTCAGACAGACAGTTATATCGGTAAAGTAATGGCATCACTGTGGATACCATTAGGAATCAATTTAGGGATTATAGGTTTCTTAACCTATCCGTTATTTCAACTCTCTCCCACCCCATTTCTAATGATACTACTGGGTATTGGTGCCATAGTATCAGGGGGAGCAACAAAATTCAATCCTTTAATATGGGGAGGAATCATCTGTAATCTCATAGGAATCGGAGCATTATTCACCCCATCTCTTTACCAGCCACTCTTCTTAGCTGCGGGTATGATTTCAGCGGACCTGGTTCCCGGTTACATTATCAGAAATAAATTCAAAAAACACTATGCGTAAAAAATTGGATCCACTATTGCACAATGAGCTTAGGCTTGCTATTGTTTCGGTTTTAGTCAAAGAAGGAGAAGCTGACTTTGTCACCTTAAAAGAGAAAACCAAGGCAACCTCAGGAAACCTTAGTGTGCAGCTCGATAAATTGTCCGAGGCAAATTACATATCAGTTCATAAGTTCTTTAAAGGCAAAAAACCCCATACAACATGTAATATAACCCGGCAAGGCATCGAGGCATTTGAAAATTACGTTAAAGCAATACAGGATTATTTAAATTTAGAATAAAACTGTTTCAGGCTATAGTTAAATAGGATGAGATATATTCAACCTATACGATTTATCAAAAAAGCAGATAATAACAAGGAAGTATGTTAAAAAAGATGAATTATCAATAAAATAAATAGTAATACAGTCATAAAATTTTTTATCAAAATTGTTTACAAAATAAACTAATTTAAAATGAAAAATTATTTTCACAATTCAGTTTAGGTTGATAGCTGCGATGTATCTGCTATTTAAATAAAGATCTAATTTGATTTCCGGCAACAAAAAAATGCTACAGCATTTTGGTAGCTTAAAGCTGGGGTGAATACGGAGGCTGTCTAAAAAGTAGTTTCTGTAGTTTTGCTGAAAATCAGGTTTTGCCACGAGTTCGGCAGCTGCCGGAAGCCCATATTTTCAGCAATTTATCGTTTTTGAGCCAAGGAAAAAAGTTGCTGAAAATTACAAATTCCGCCGGACGGCTTTATCCTTAACCGGGCACAAGCGAACGCCAGAGAGGGTCAAAAAAAGCAATCATGACTGTAAATTATCTCTTTTCAGTCATGATTGCTTAAAATACAAAAACCGATTTACTCTATCTACATTTTAATGAGTATTATGCTTTTCGTTTTTTACCACAATTTTAGACAAATTAGCCTTGTTTTCCTCGTTATGCAGTAATCTTTCTATATTTTTCTGATGAGTTAGAACAATCAATACGGCAACTAGTATTGAAAAGATGATCATCGAGGTAGCTGAAACATTAAAAACTGTAATCATCAGGATTGGATAAGAAATGCCTGCTAATAGAGAACTTAAAGATACATACCTGGTTAAAAATAATGTTGCAAAAAATACACCTGCCATAATTAGTGTTGGGAAAAAGCTTATTCCAAGAATAGCTCCAAACAGAGTAGCAACACCTTTGCCTCCTTTAAAACCAGCATAAACAGGAAATATGTGCCCAAGAATAGCGGCAATACCTAAGGCTAACTGAATAGTTGAGAACAATTCAGAACCCTCGGGAAAAACGGGATTCAGATACACGAGACTAACAGCCGCTAATCCCTTTATCAGGTCAATAAGAAAGACGATAATTCCCGGAGTTGTTCCCAGTACGCGAAACGTATTTGTAGCACCTGCATTACCACTCCCATAATCCCTTACATCTTTATTATAAAACCACTTGCCTATCCATACTGAGGTGGGTATGGATCCAATAAAATAAGCCGCAAGGATCAATCCAATTGTAATAATATCCATATATCTTTATTTCTTTCTCTTTATTTAAGACTCCAAATATAGAAATTTATTATTCAAAATAAATAAAACTTATTTTTCCACAAGAAGTAAAAACTATTTACCAGGACATTGACGGGTTACGCTTTCACGAATATTTTTATTGCCATAAGATTTATCGTAAGCATTACTGAATTCCATAGCCAGCTTTTGAGCCTGATTTTCATAATCCTCATTATTGTCCCATGTATCCCTGGGAGCTAAAATTTTATTTGGCACTCCGGGACATTCAAGAGGTACATCAAGATGAAAAAGTTCGTTATGGCGAAATTCCACATCTTTTAAATCTCCATTTAATGCAGCATCAACCATCTTCCTTGTATAATTGATATCAATTCTTTCTCCTTTACCATAAGGGCCACCGGTCCAGCCGGTGTTAATCAAATATACCTTTGCATCATATTTTTCCATCTTTTCTCCAAGCATATCGGCATATACGCCTGGATTTCTAGGCATAAACGGCTGACCAAAGAATCTTGAAAAGGTGGCCTGTGGTTCTGTAATGCCTGTTTCCGTTCCGGCCAACTTACTGGTGTACCCCATCAAAAACCAAAGCATTGCCTGATCGGGATTTAAACGGGACACAGGCGGTATAACCCCATAAGCATCAGCAGTTAAAAACAAAATAGTTGTCGGATGGCCTGAAGTCGAAGCTTTCTTTATATTGTGAAGGTAATCAAGCAAGTACGAAGCTCTCGAATTTGGCGTAAATCTGGCATCAGAAAAATCAAAAACTCCATTTGGATAAACCATGGCATTTTCAACAATAACTCCATGCTGTAAATAGTTATTTTCATGCATCACGGCATTATAAATTTCGGGCTCTTTTTCCGGGTCAATATCGATCATCTTAGCATAACACCCATTTTCAAAATTGGCGATTCCGTTATCACTCCAACCATGTTCATCATCTCCAAGCAATGCACGAGAAGGATCGGCAGAGAGAGTTGTTTTACCGGTTCCCGATAATCCTAGAAGCAAGGCACTTTTTCCATCTTTTCCTTCGTTAGCTGAACAGTGAAGGGGTAATACGCCTTCAAACGGAAGATAGTAATTCATCACTGTAAAAAGCATTTTTTTTACACTTCCCAGATATGCAGAACCAAAAATAATTCCGATTCTACGATCAAAATCCATAGCGACGATCATATCAGAAGTTTTACCATTCTCCAGAGTTCTCAGCCTCCCTTCATATCTATCCGGATCCAACTTGCTGTAGGGTAATGAAAGCAATGTAAATTCTCTGTTATTAAACACACTATTCTCAATATTTTCCGGAACGGGACGAAACATATTGTCAGTAAAAAGAGAAGTTAATGCATGATCTGTAATTGTTTTAACAGGAAGAGCAAAATGCGGATCAGCACCAATAACACGGTCTGTCACATAAAGCTTCTCTTTTTGCTGCATTAGGTTATATGCATCTTCAAAAACCATATCAAATGTTTCCTCATCTAAAGGAAGGTTATTCGGAGAATCCCAATCTATTGTATCCTGACTAACCGGCCGTTTTACAATTACAGTATCCTTAGGGCTTCTCCCTGTCGATTCTTTTGGTGTCCAGGTTGCCAGTGCACCAGATTCAGAAACAATAGCCTCACGGCGTTGAACAGCTTCCTGAACCATGGAAGGCCTACTCAGGTTAAATTTTATTTTATCCTCAATTTTCAGCAAGGAGGCAATTTTTTCTTTACATTGTATGTTCGTTGGTTGTTGCATGATAAAATAAGTTTATTTATTTTAAAGTTAGCATTTTCAAATAAAATATACCCTAAAATCCACAAGCATTTTAATAGTAAAATACTTATGCAATTTAGGTATACATTAAAAGCTATTGTAACCCTTAATAATAAGTTTCAATATAAACAACTTATGTCAGAATTACATAAAAAAAATAATTATAAAATCATAGCCTGTCAAACTAATAAACAGAAAGCTACGAAATTATAATAATAAATGTATTAAAAAAAGCTGAGGGCTGTAAATTATACAACCCTCAGCTTTGCGAATATTTAAATGTTCTACTCTTCTTTAATGGCTGCCTGAGCAGCAGAAAGTCGTGCAATTGGCACACGGTAAGGAGAACAGCTCACATAATTCATCCCTACACGGTGGCAGAATTCAACTGAACTGGGTTCTCCACCATGTTCACCGCAAATACCTACCTTCAAATCACTTTTAGTGGTTCTTCCTTTTTTAGTACCCATTTCAACAAGTTGACCAACACCTTCCTGGTCGAGTACCTGGAAAGGATCGTTTTTCATTAATCCTTTATTCAAGTAGACGGGCAGGAATTTTCCGGCATCGTCACGTGAATAACCATAGGTCATCTGAGTTAAATCATTTGTACCAAAGGAGAAGAAGTCAGCTGATTCGGCAATTTTGTCTGCAGTTAGAGCAGCTCTTGGAACCTCAATCATTGTACCTACGAGAAAATCAACTTTCTCATTAGTTTCTTCAAATACTTTATTGATGGTTTCTCTTACAATATTTTCCTGCATTTTCATTTCATCCAGGGTACCGGTTAAAGGAACCATAATTTCAGGAATAGCCTTAACCCCTTTCTTCTTAAGATTGATTGCAGCTTCGATAATTGCACGTGCCTGCATTTCTGTAATCTCAGGATAAGTATTTCCTAATCTACAGCCGCGATGTCCAAGCATCGGATTCGTTTCATGAAGATTATCAACAGTTTGTTTAACCTCCTCAAAACTAACACCTAATTCCTTGGCCATTTCTTTCTGGTTCTTCTCTTCATGAGGCACAAATTCGTGAAGTGGCGGATCCAGTAATCTTACAGTCACCGGGAGATCCTGCATTGCTTCAAAGATACCTTCAAAATCTTCTCTTTGGATAGGTAATAATTTCTCCAGCGCTTTTCTTCTTCCCTTTTCATCTGTAGCAAGGATCATCTCACGCATAGGCTTAATACGGTCGCCTTCAAAGAACATGTGTTCGGTTCTGCAGAGGCCAATACCTTTAGCTCCAAAATTACGTGCCACATTTGAATCTTTTGGGGTATCTGCATTTGTTCTTACATTCATTTTTGTGAACTTCTCACTAAGTTCCATCACCTTGGCGAAATTTCCGCTTAATTCAGGATCATGTGTAGGAACTTTTCCTTCGTATACTTCGCCGGTAGTTCCATTTAGAGAAACCCAATCACCTTCTTTAAATGTTTCGCCATCAACAGTCATTGTTTTTTTGCGGTAATCAATGCTTACTGCTCCGGCGCCTGAAACACAGCATTTACCCATACCTCTTGCAACAACAGCAGCATGTGATGTCATACCGCCTCTGGCAGTAAGAATGCCTCTTGCTTCGTTCATACCTTTGAGGTCTTCAGGAGAAGTTTCAATACGAGCCAAAATAACATCTTTTCCTTTTTGACCCCATTCTTCTGCATCATCTGCAAAGAAAACCAGTTGCCCTGTGGCAGCACCCGGAGATGCAGGTAACCCTTTTGCTATAGTATTTGCTTTTTTCAATTCTTTTGGATCAAAGACAGGATGTAACAACTCATCCAATCTATGAGGTTCATTTCTTAGAAGAGCTGTTTTTTCGTCTAACAATCCTTCGTCTAACATATCCATGGATATCTTAACCATGGCAGCACCCGTACGTTTACCATTTCTGGTTTGCAGAAGCCAAAGTTTTCCTTCTTGTATGGTAAACTCAAGGTCCTGCATGTCTTTATAGTGTTTTTCCAGTTTTTCCTGAATTTCAAAAAGTTCTTTATAAACTTCAGGCATAAATTCTTCTAAAGAAGGATAAACTTTTCTACGCTCTTCCTCAGAAATACCCTGAAGTTCAGCCCATCTAACCGAACCTTCTTTTGTAATTTGTTGTGGAGTGCGAATACCGGCAACAACATCTTCGCCCTGAGCATTCATGAGGTATTCACCGTTAAATACATTTTCTCCGGTAGCTGCATCACGTGTAAAGGCAACTCCTGTTCCTGAGTCTTCACCCATGTTTCCAAAAACCATTGCCATGACATTAACCGCTGTACCCCATTCTTCGGGTATTTTATTCATTTGACGATAATATTTGGCACGGTCGTTATTCCAACTCTCAAAAACCGCAAGTACAGAACCCCATAATTGATCCCATGGATCCATTGGGAATTCTCTGCCAAGTCGTCTTTTTATAACTTCCTTAAATTCTTCAACAAGCTCTTTAAGATGATCTGTGGTAAGATCAACGTCTTTTTCAACATTTTTCTCCTCTTTCTTCTTCTCTATAATTTCTTCAAAAGGATCGCTATCCTCTTTGCTCTCTGGCTTCAAGCCCATTACTACATCACCATACATCTGGATAAAGCGTCGATAAGAATCCCATGCGAATCGTGGGTTGTTGGTTTTTTTGGTCAAACCTTCAACAGCATCATCATTCATTCCCAGATTTAGGACAGTGTCCATCATACCAGGCATAGAAACTCTTGCACCGGAACGAACAGACAACAAACAAGGCGAATCGCTACTTCCGAATTTTGTATTCGTTGCATCCTCAACTTTTTTAATTTCTTTCTCTACATCTTCTTTGAGATATTCAATGATTTTATCTTTGCCAACTTTATTGTATTCAGCACAAACTTCAGTTGTAATAGTAAAACCAGGAGGTACAGGAACTCCTATAGAACTCATTTCTGCAAGGTTAGCGCCTTTTCCTCCCAGGAGGTTTTTCATGTGTGCGCCACCTTCAGATTGCTTGCTTCCAAAGCTATAAACTCTTTTTTCTTTAGTCATTTTTATTAAGTTTTTGTTTAACTTCTTTATTTTAGAACCTTAAGAATTTGCATTTTACTTAAGAAATACAAATATATTGAAAAATATGTAAAATAGTTTACTTTAAGTTTAATTCTTATCTTATGTTGCAAGTACTATAGCTACTCAACCACAAGAACATAATAAAGGATTATCTTAACAAATTTATAAGTTATTAATCTCAATTAAAAATATATAGACCTCTTTATATATCAATTATCTAAAATTCAATCAGTTTATTGTAATACCGTTAAATAACAAACGGTTTCGGAAAAAATTCTGCTAAAAAACAATGGTGGAAAAGAATATCATTTAAAATTCCTTTATATTGATGGATATATCGGCTTCTTTTTCAAAATCTTTAACCTCATCAATCATGTCCGGATCGTCTTTATCATAAAACCATGTAATTTCAATTTCTCCGTTCTGTTCTTCTTTATAATGCCTTAAGATTTCAAATATATCCAACAAACATTTTGTAGTACTAGTATTAAAGTAAATTAACTTTATGTTCAGTTCAATTTTTGCACCTTTCTCCCTTATAAAATTTTTAATCCAATTTATCAATGGAAGGTAAAACTTATAGGCCTCTTCCATATATGATTCGCCAACAATATCGCATACACCAGTTTCAGCATTAAACATTACGCTTGGATAATAAGGGTAACTTGGAGATCGGGTAATTTCTAGATTATTCATTTTTGTCTACTTTTGCTGTAATTTTAAAAATTGATACATCCCTGTTTTTTTGTATTGTCGTGTATTCCAGATTATTTTCGGAGATAAGTTTAGCATGAACTAAACCAATACGAGCTCCATATTTCGCTCCTGGCGATGTTTTTCTTAGCTCTCTTTTTAATTCTTTTAATTGGTTATAACCTGAGTTATTGATAATTTCGCATCTCTGGGATAAGACCTTGGCATCTTCTGCTTTTACAATATTTTTTGTTGTAAATCTATAATGAGTCTTTCTATCAGAAAGATAAAACTCTCCGATACCTATTTCCCTGTCTTCATTTTTTAGGTGGAAGGTTTCTTCGGCATAATTTGCAACATTTTGTACCAACTCAACATAAATTTTAAAGAGTTTTTTCTGTGAAACGGGATAATTGTTTGTATATAATTTTAAATAATTACCGAAAATTGTCAGCAAATCAATAAAAAATGGTCCTTCATAAAACAACAAATGATTCTGATGAACTTTATGGTTTTTTCTATTCATGAATTTATCTGATTTTTGCTCCTATAACAATTATATCATCCCTTTGCTCAGTATTCGACCTGAATTGTTCTATAAGTTTGTTCAAATCATCTTTCTGCTCCTTTAACGGATGATTTGCATAATTATTTAAAAATTCCAGAAACCGCTTGCTGCTAAACCTTTTCCCTTTTGAATTCACCTGATCTGTAATACCATCGCTGGTAAGGTACAAAATATCGCCTTTCTGAATATTTAACTCATGTGTTGTAAATTTTTTCTGTTTGGTATGGCGTTTCTTATCAAACCCTCCAATAGACGCACGAGTTCCTTTAATTGTATGAACTGTTTCATCGGATAATGAATAGTAATATAGAGGCCGTCTGGCACCTGCAAATTTCACCTTTGGTAGCTGATTTTCCGAATAATCCATGCTTACCAAACAAACATCCATACCATCTGTATTATCTGAATATTCTTGATTTAAAGCATCAATAATTTTTTCATTCAAAAGAGAAAGTATTTTTGAAGGTTCATAAACTCCCTGCTCTGAAATAATTTCATTCAACACACGATTACCAATCATCGACATAAAAGCGCCAGGAACACCATGACCAGTACAATCTACTGCCGCAAGAAAAGCTTTGTGTATTTCTTCATTCTTCACTTCAGTAAACCAGTAGAAATCTCCTGAAACTATATCTTTTGGTTTGAATAAAATAAAAACATCAAAAAACTTCTCTAATTCAGATTTCTCAGGCAATATTGTCATTTGTATATTCTCGGCATAATTGATACTGTCATTTAGTTTCGTATTCTGAATTTGTAATTTATTCCGTTGCTCCTCTATTTTCATATTCTGATTATTAATCTTCTCATTCTGTTCAGCAAGAAGCAAATTAGCCTTTTTCTTTTGACGGTAAAAATAAAACAGTAGCACCGTAAAAATACTAACCAAAACAAATCCCAGGATAAAAGAATTTCTAATCGTCTGTTCCAGTTTTAGCTGAGCCTGTTGCTTTTTAAGCTCCATCTCCTGAAGTTCCAGTTGCATTTGCCTCTCTCTGCTAATTCTCTCTACCCGCTTCAGGCTATCTTCTGTTTCCTGCCTGCGTTTTCTCTCCTCTGTTAACTCCTTTTCTGTCTGGTTTTTCTCTGATTGAGCTCTTGATACTTCTTCTTGCGTTTCTCTCTTTATCTCAGAGACCTCTTTGTTCTTAATGTGTTTATCAATTGATGAAAATAGGTCAAAATATTTCATACTTTGTTTTGAATTACCCAAATCTTCGTGATTTTCGGAGAGTAAACCATAGCAAGTTCGTATAAATTTTAAGTTCTCCAGTTCTTTGGCAATCTCTAAAGCCTCCATTGACTTTTCATTAGATTTCTTCAACTCTCCTTTATCCTGATAAGCCTGGGCAATATTTATCAAACCGGAAACCAGACTACTCTTTTTTCCTAATTCTTTGCTTAACTTAACGCCTTTTTCAAAGTACCGAATGGCTTTATCGTATTCATCCTTTTCAGAATAGATCATTCCAATGTAATAGTTAGTAAGTTTGACGCCGTTTTTATTTCCCAGCTCTTTGTTAAGCGCCAAACTCTTCTCAAAATAACTCACAGCCTTTTCATAATGAAGATTTTGCCAATAGATGAAAGCAAGTTTATTGGTATATTCCTGCAACCTGTTTTTGTTATCTTTATTTTGATGTTCCTCTATCAGTTGTTTATACTCATCAATTTTCTCCTGATCTGCTGAATTAATCTGCTGACCATAGAGATTAACAGGGTTTAACATTAACAGAAAAACCCAAATAACAAAAAATAGTATTTTAAATAGTTTATTCATCATTAACTTATTTTAACCCCCATAATTAGCACATCATCAACCTGTTCGTTTTCCCCTTTCCATTTATAAAAAGTTTGCTCAATAATTTCTTTTTGTCTTTGCATAGAAGAACCACAAATGCTTATTAAAAGTTCTTTAAAATAACTATACCCATTATATGCATTAGAGCACCAGAAACGCCATGTGCTGTACAATCACCAACAGCAATAATCGCCTTATTATCATTTTTTTCTAACCAGTAAAAATCACCACTCACAATATTTTCAGGAATATTAAGAATAAAATGTTGAGGTAAAACTTCTCTTATAAATTCATCCTTTGGGAGAATAGCTTCCACATCGAAAATTTCCTGAAAAACATCGGTTGCGGTAAAAACAATAACCGGAATCTTTTTTGTTCTGAAATTATTTTTCAAAAAGCGGATAGCATTAAGACCATTCATCTCAGGCATTTCAATATCCATCAGAATAAGGTCAGGATATTCTTCTATAGCTCTCTGACATGCCTCTAATCGATCTCTAGCCAAAATGATATGAAAGTTTTCGTTATGAGATTTTAAAACTTGTTCCGCATACATTAAATCCACCTCCGAATCATCTGCAACATGTATTGTATAATCTTTGCTTAATGTATCCACTTATTATATTTTTGTAATATATTTTTTGTCTAAAATAAAAAAAGTAACTCTAAATATAACATATAAAGCATCTAAATTATTGAATAAAACAAAACACTCTAGATAAAAGCGTACTCATGAACGAAAAAAGTGCAAATTACTGGATTAACAAACTTCAACTAAAAGAGCACACCGAAGGAGGATATTTTCGGGAAATATACCGAAAAAAAGATAATATTAACGGGCGCGATCTTGCTACCAGCATATATTATCTTCTTCCCTCAGGTATGCCTTCAAAATTACACAGACTAAGGAATGATGAAGTTTGGTATTATCATCTTGGATCACCTTTAAAAATTTTCTTTTTGTATCAAACAGGGAAAGTAGAAGAACACAAACTGGGTCCTGATCCGGAAAAGTCAGAGGTATTTTCAAAAGTAATTCCGGCTGAAACCATTTTCGGAGCAGAAGTAATTGAACAAAATTCGTTTTCTCTAGTTAGTTGCAATATGAGCCCCGGTTTTGAATACGAAGATTTTGAGTTGTTAAACCGTGAAAAATTATTTACCTTGTTTCCCAAACACACTGAATTAATAAAAAAACTCACATAATATATGATTGGAGCAATCGCGGGAGATATTATAGGTTCAAGATTTGAAGTGATACCTACAAAATCTTATGAGTTCGAACTATTTTCAAGTCTGAATACATATACTGATGATACTGTCTTGACAGTTGCCATTGCTGATGCGATTCTTTCAGAAGATTCCTATGGAAAAAAGTTAAGGGAATATGGGCTAAATTTTCCGAATGCCGGCTACGGAGGCACGTTCATACAATGGATCATGGGCGAGATACAAGGACCTTATAACAGCTTTGGCAATGGTTCAGCAATGCGGGTCAGCCCAATTGGTTTTGCATATAAAACCAAAGAAAAAGTATTGGAAGAAGCAAAAAAATCAGCTGAAATCTCTCACAATCATCCGGAAGGAATCAAAGGAGCACAAGCAACAGCCCTGGCTGTATTTCTGGCCTGTCAACAAATTGACAAAAACTATATCAGGCAAGAAATAGCCAAAACCTTTGACTACGATATGGACAGAACCCTGGAGGATATTCGGCCGGATTACCATTTTGAAATAAGCTGCCAAAAATCAGTGCCTGAATCCATTATTGCTTTTTTAGAATCTACAGATTACGAAGATGCAATTCGAAAATCCATATCATTAGGCGGAGACAGTGATACAATGGCCTGCATCACCGGTGCTATTGCTCAGGCCTACTACAAAACAATGCCAGAAAACATCGTAAAAAACATATACTCAATGATCCCCGAATCCTTCAAAAAAACCATTATTCTTTTTGAAGAGAAATATCTTTGACGGTTTTGTAACAGGTTATTTCCTTTTAGGCAAATCCTGAAGTAAAGGCAAATTTTAAAGTTGCCATAAATTTTTTTATAAATAGCAAGCTGTTGGCTTTTAGCTATTGGCTATTGGCACTAAGAAAAGTAGCCGTTAAAACAACTAAACTCCTAAGCATCTAAACAGAACGGAGGCAGAGACGATGTATCATAATAAATTGTTTTATTGTTTTATTGTTTTATTGTTGAATTGTCATCCAGAGTGGGGACTGAAGCCGCCAAGCGGTTCCAAACCGCTAGGCGGCTGAAATCGGGTTCAGCGTTGATTGTACCTCCGCTGCGACGAATCATTTCAAATAAGGTACAACTTGTTTACCAGCTACCGTGAATCCATAACGTTGCGAATGTTACGCCAAACGTAGTGACTGAAGACGCCTGTCGGTTTGGAACCGGCGCCCTTCAAAAAACACCAATAATTTTTCACATAAGATGGGTTTTATTAGAATGTTGTTTTATTGTTTCTTTTGCATTATTGTATCTACAGGCGTCTGATCAATTTCATAAGGTTCATCTCTTCGCATCAAAATGAATATATAATCTTTCTCTCTTTTATTATCAAAAGAAAAAGACAAATTGCTATTCATTATTTCCCATCCCAATTTATTATACTCCTTAATAAGATTCAGAAGCGGATTATAGTCATATTTTCCCTGAATTTCACTTTTAGAAATCTTCATTTCTTTATACTTCTCCCCGTTAACTGAAATATAAATTTTACTGGAACTTAAAAATCCGGAATTGTCAAAATCAGTTATTATGGTAAGATATTCCGGGTTGTCTTTTTTCTGTGAATAGGCTGCATCAGCACTAAGCACTGAAAAAATAAAAATAATTACAAAAAAAGTTACATACTTGTTCATAGATCATATATTTTACAAAAGTTATTTATTAATTTTAGATTCGGAAAAAAAGCCATAAACCTGTTTTTTCTACACTAAATATAGTCATTTTCAAATAAACCCATAATTTTTTTTAGTATTTATTTATAAAATTTAAGATGAAGATTAATGTAATAGACAACACGTGGATACCTATGTCTGATGGTACAAATCTGGCCGCTAAAATCTGGCTGCCTGCAGATGCGGATTCGAATCCTGTACCGGCGATACTTGAATATATTCCCTATCGCAAAAGAGACTTCAAAGCTTTCAGAGATGATCAGATACATGGATATTTTGCAGAGCATGGTTATGCCGGCGTACGCGTAGACCTGCGCGGCAGCGGAGATTCCGAAGGAATATTAAGAGATGAATACCTTCAGCAGGAATTAGATGATGGAATAGAAATTATAAAATGGCTGGCTTCCCAGCATTGGTGTTCAGGAAGTATTGGAATGATAGGTATTTCGTGGGGAGGATTCAATGGGCTACAAATAGCCTCATTA
This sequence comes from uncultured Bacteroidales bacterium, assembly GCA_964345495.1. Taxonomy (GTDB): domain Bacteria; phylum Bacteroidota; class Bacteroidia; order Bacteroidales; family UBA12077; genus JAGXLC01. Next base: position 15,596 of record CAYFRV010000028.1, read on the forward strand.
CAGCCTCCCGAACTTAAAGCTATTATAACAGTTGCCTCATCAGATGACCGTTATGCAGATGATGTCCATTACATGGGCGGAGTTTTGCTTACCGATAACCTCTCATGGGCCTCCACAATGTTTGCTTATAATTCCTGCCCTCCTGATCCTGAGCTTGCCGGAGAAAAATGGAAACAAATGTGGCTGGAGCGCTTGGAAGGAAGCGGATTATGGATAAAAAAATGGCTTGAGCATCAAAGACGTGATGAATATTGGAAACATGCTTCCGTATGTGAAGACTACTCAAACATAAAATGCCCCGTGTTTGCTATTAGCGGATGGGCTGATGGTTATACAAATACGGTCTTCAGGTTAATGGAAAATCTAAATGTACCCCGAAAAGGATTGATTGGTCCATGGGGACATAAATACCCACACATGGGTGGACCCGGACCAACAGTTGACTTCCTGAACGAAGCAGTCCGTTGGTGGGATCACTGGTTAAAAGGAACAGACAGAGGCGTAGAGCAAGACCCTATGATAAGAGCATGGATGAAGGATACTGTTTCACCGATATCTTCAAAAAGACCGGGTTACTGGGTGGCTGAAGACAAATGGAAATCGCCGGATATTGAAAAGAAGAGCATGAATCTGCTCTTTGGAAAACTGAGCATGAATAGTTCAGAAACATCAGAAGAGACGATGACTATCCAAAGTCCTTTAAGTGTAGGTCTTTTTGCCGGAAAATGGTGCTCTTATGCGGAAAGCACCGACTTGCCCAGTGATCAGCGTGAGGAAGATGGCGGCTCGTTAATCTTTGACACACCGCCGTTGGAAAATGACCTCTCAATTTTGGGTTCAGCATCACTGGAGCTGGAACTTTCATCTAACAAACCAGTAGCCACTGTAGCTGCGAGAATATCAGACGTAGCACCTAACGGGAGAGCTACCAGGGTGACTTATGGATTATTGAACCTAACTCATAGAAATAGCGATCTGGAACCAGAAGAATTAGCGCCTGATAAAACTTATAAGGTTACACTTAATCTTAATTATGTGGCTCAAAGGTTTCCTGCCGGGCATCAAATAAGGCTTTCTATATCCTCGTCTTATTGGCCACTGGCCTGGCCTGCACCGGAACCAGCAAAGTTAACACTTCATTTGAAAAACAGCAAAATAATTCTTCCGGTTAGAAAAGCGAAAAAAAGCGACCTAAACTTAAGGGATCTTGGCGAACCCGAAGAAGGCAGAAATCTACCAACGACCTTACTTGTTCCTTCACACCGCGAATGGGAAGTTAAGCACAATCTTGCTACTAATGAAGTGACACTCCATGTAACAAATAACGATCCACAATATACGCTTGATGACATTAACTGGACAATACAAAAAGATGTCACGGAGAAATACGTTTACAAAAATAACAATTATGATACACTCCGGGGGGAGGTAACCAGCAAAAGAAGGTTCAAACGAGATGACTGGGAAGCTACAACGATTACTAAAACAATTCTCACTTCCTCGCGTACGCATTTCAGAATACATGCAACATTAGATGCTTACGAAAAGGATGCACGGATATTTTCAAAAACATGGGATGAAAGTATCCCCAGAGATTTTCTTTAAATAACATTAATGCCGAAATCATTTAATGAATAGAAATATTAATAATCAAACACAATAACACTTAAACAAAACATGAACGAAAGAAAACAAGTTTTCGTCATTGGCCTTGACGATTTCAACCTGAAAAAACTCCAAAGATTGCCTGAAGCAAAAGAATGTGATTTTCTATCAGCTGTAGAGATCAGTGAAATGAGAGGAGTTAAAAACCTGGACATAAAAAACATTATTGATAAAGCCTGCGAAAGGATTGATAAGCACGGCAAAATCGATGCAATTGTTTCTTACTATGACTTTCCGGGTACAACAATAATCCCGATTATTGCGGAAAAATACGGACTTCCCGCATCTTCACTGGAAAGTGTAATGAAATGCGAACATAAATACTGGAGCCGTTTGGAACAAAACAAGGTAATTCCACTGAGTCTACCTAAATTTGAAGCTTTTGACCCTTTTGATGACAAGGCATATCAGAAAATCGAGATGATCCCTCCTTTCTGGATAAAACCAATAAAATCTTATCGCTCCTTTCTTGCTTACAGAATAAACAGTGAATACCAATTCAATGAATATATGGAAGAAGTCCGTGCGCATATCAATTTCATGTCTGAACCTTTTAATGAAATTTTTAAAAATTATCATTTACCAAAGGAATTTTCCGACATGAAAGAAACCATGATCGCGGAAACACCCATTACCGGACATCAAAGCACGATTGAAGGTTATGTATATGACGGAGAAGTAGTTGTTTACGGCATTGTAGATTCTGTTGTAGAAGAAGACCGTTCTTCTTTTACAAGGTATGAATACCCTTCTTCACTCCCCCAGGAAATTCAGTTTAGAATGGCTGACCTTGCAAGAAGGGCAATTACACAAATCGGACTAAACAATTCGCCTTTTAATATTGAATTCTTTTATAATAATACGGTAAATCAAAATTTTCTTCTTGAAATTAACCCACGCATATCTCAAGCTCATACGGATATATTTGAAAAAATCCATGGGATTTCACATCACTCTATCATGTTAAACCTTGCTCTGGGCAGAAGGCCAAAAGCTTTGGAGTATAAAGGGAAACACCGCATAGCAAGCAATTTCATGCTACGTACTTATGAGCCGGGTAAGGTAAAAGGAGTGCCATCGGAAAAACAAATTGAAAATCTGAAAGAAAAGTATCCGGAATTAAATCTCAAAATTCATGTAAAAGAAGGTATGCATCTTAATGAATTATATGGGCAGGACAGCTACAGCTTTGAAATCGCTAATCTTTTCCTGGGAGCCAGAAATCAGGAAGAACTAATTGAAAAGTATCACGACTGTGTTGAACACCTGTCTTTCGATATAGAGTACGATGAAAAGACACCTATTTATTAGGTAGCATTTCTAAAACGGCGTTTAGTTTTAAGATGTTTAATTCGGTGGTCATTCGGAGGTCATTCTGTTGTTATTCGGTGGTCATTCGGTGGTCATTCGGTTGTCATTCGGTTGTCATTCGGTGGTCATTCAATTGTTCCGTGTTT